>JALOMO010000028.1 GCA_025455395.1 Bacteroidales bacterium | reverse complement strand
CACTGCCATGGCAAAGAGGGAGCAATGGTGGCTGTTTGCCCCGGCACCCGGAAATGGGATCACTCTCGATGATGGTACACTGGTGATGCCGACACAGGGAAGGGACGAAGAAGGATTTATGTTTTCCAACATTAGCTGGAGCAAGGACGGCGGAAAAACATGGGTTACCAGCAATCCCGCATTTTCGGGATCCAACGAATGTGCAGTTGCTCAGTTGTCTGACGGATCCATTATGCTGAACATGCGTTTCAGGCAGAAAGAGAAATCTGGCCGGGCTGTAGCTGTTACCAATGATCTCGGGGAAACATGGACTGAACATTCCACCTCAAGGAACACTCTTCCTGAACCTGTATGCATGGGTTCCCTGTACAGGCATTTCTACACTGTGGATGGGGATAAGAGATCAGTCTTGCTCTTCTCAAATCCGAATATAAGTAAAAATCCAAGGAGGAAGACCACCATCAAGGTTAGCTTCGACGACGGAATGACGTGGCCTGAGAAATACTGGCTGCTGCTTGATGAAGGATACAACCGGGGGTATTCCTGCCTGACTTCAATAGATGAAAAAACCATCGGGATCATTTACGAAGGAAGCACCGCCGATATGACCTTTGAAAGCATTCCGCTTGATGAATTATTGAAGAAGTAACTATATGAAGACTTTATCTGCAATGCTTATGAGGGATTATCTACTGTCGATGTCCCTTATAATAATAATCATGTCCGGTTCATGCACCGGGGGAAAAGACTCATCAGGCCGGGATAATCCTGAGATCAGGTGGACAGCATTGTCTGATGAGTTGAACTCCAGGCTTGATCTGCTTGAAAATACGGAGACATATACTCTCTATACGGCGGTTCCTGAATCAGGTACATTCTCGCACCATGGTCATTTATGTTATCATAAGGGTGTTCTCTATGCAACATGGGATAACCAGGTCAATGATGAGAACGGTTCTGGTCAGAGAGGCCTGATGAGAAGATCTTATGATGGTGGCCTGACATGGTCACCGTTTGAAGAGCTTTTCCCTCCGCATGACAGGCAGGTCCCCGCATCTGAGGCATTCATAGGCACCAGGTTCCAGACAGCCAACGGATTTGCCATAATTGATGATCTGCTTTATGCCGTAACTGATGTGGCAGAATGGAGCGGCAACAGTATTGAGGAAAAAAAACGAGCCGGTATAGGAAAATTATGCCGATCTTTTGAAGAAGACGGTTCCCTTGGTGAAATAGTCTGGCTTGAGGATGAAGCTCCTGTTCCTGTGCCGGGATTTCCGACTTATAAAGCTGCCGACCGGAGCATGATCGAAAAATTCGATGAATATTTCAGGCAGCCGGGAAATGAGATTCAGCTTGACTTCAATACTCCCAAACCTCTTTCAGATGATAACCATCGTCTTACAGAACCTGTCCCCTCATACAGGCTTGATGATGGCACCTGCGTCAGGCTCTACCGTGATATGGGGAGCAAGGATGCAGTCACCCAAAAGGAAAAGGAAGATTCAAAGAGCAGGAGAAATTATGCTTCATTCAGTTATGATGACGGAAAGACCTGGACGGTACCGACCCGCACAGGTATTCCTGATGCCTGCGCAAGAAGCAATGCAGGGAGACTGCCTGACGGGCAGAGATATGTAATAAATAATATTATTCCCATGAATCCGGGCGGACTGGGAGGCCGGTCTATGCTGGCGATATCTCTCTCCCGCGACGGACTGAATTTTGATCGTGTTGCAATTATAAGATTCATAAGTCCCCCTCTCAGGTACAAGGGTCTTGAAAAGACCATAGGATACCAGTATCCGCATTCGGTGGTGGCTGAGAATGATCTCTGGGTAATCTATTCGGTTAACAAGGAGGATGTTGAAGTGACTCGGATTCCGCTTAATGGGCTTTATGAACTGAAATGAATGCGTCAGAGCCGCTACCGGAAAACCGCAAAGCCATGTGACATTTGCATTAGGGTTTTGAACTGAAATAGTCAATAAAATAAACAGAATGAAAAACTCAAAACCAGTCCTGATATTAATATTGGTCCTCACCGTCCTTATGCAGTCAGGTTGCAGCCGGTCAGACCAGGATGTTTCAGTTAGGCTGAACCAGTTACAGGTACCTGTTCTGAAATACCGTGAAAACAATCCGGTACTGCAACTGAAGTTAGTCAACCTGGACTCCGTTCCAAAGACGGTCACTTCAGTAAAGATAAATACTACAGGTACTGATGACCTTCAGGATATCAAAGCCGTCAGGCTCTTTTTCATGGGTAAAGATTCTCTCTGGGTGAGATATGAGACAGTTCCTGACAAGGCCGGGAATATACTTGATCCGCTTTACGATGCATTTTCCCCCCTCCAGTTCGGTCTCGATATGAAACCGGCTCCCTCAATAACCTTCAAGGGAGAGCAGATGCTTGCACCCGGAGACAACTACTTCTGGGTCATGGTTGAACTGTCTGACAATGCGAGCCTTCACAACAAGATAGATGCCGGATGCAACAGGGTAAGTATTGAAGGAGAAAGGCCGGCAGCCCCGGATGCTGATCCGGCCCAGAGGCAAAGAATAGGTGTGGCCGTGAGAAAGCACGCAGATGACAATGTGGATACATACAGGGTGCCGGGACTTGCCACCACACGGAACGGTACCTTGCTTGCCATTTATGATGTACGGCATATCAACAGCCATGACCTGCAGGGAGATATTGATATAGGATTGAGCAGAAGCACAGACAATGGCAACACATGGGAGCCGATGCGGGTTGTACTTGATATGGGTGAATGGGGTGGCCTGCCTCAGACTTACAATGGTGTGAGTGATGCCTGCATTATTGTGGACAGGAACTCAGATAAAATTTTCATTGCCGGGTACTGGATGCACGGTCTTCATGACCAGGAAACGGGTAAATGGATCGAAGGGCTGACAGCTGATAATGATGCCTGGAAATACCAGCAGGAAAGAAAATATTCCGGGCCGGGTTTTGACCCGCGGCAGACAGGCCAGTTCCTGATCTCAACAAGTAATGATGACGGACAGACCTGGAGTGAACCCGCAAATCTTACAAGGATGTGCAAGAAGGAGGAATGGGATCTTTGGGCTGTGGCTCCTGGCAGGGGCATTACGCTTGAGGATGGCACTCTTGTTTTCCCTTCCCAGGGTAGGGATGAACAAAAGAGAGGATTCTCAAATATTACTTACAGCAAGGACGGAGGAATTACATGGCAAACCAGCCAGCCTGCTTATTACAAAACTAATGAGTGTGCTGTAACCCAGCTAAGTGACGGAACAGTGATGCTGAATATGAAATTTGGAGGTAACAGGGACCTGAGAGGAAACCAGAACGGCCGTGCTGTCGCCATTACATCGGACTTTGGTGAAACCTGGACAGAACATGCCACTTCACGGAATACCCTGAGAGAACCTGCCTGTATGGGCTCTATCCACCGTCATGTCTACACGGAAGACGGGATTGCCAGGTCGATATTGCTGTTCTCCAATCCTGAAGTGGACCACAACCCAAGGCGGAGAACTACTGTCAAGGTAAGCTTTGATGACGGAATGACATGGCCGGAGGAATACTGGCTGCTGCTTGATGAATGGTATAACCGCGGATATTCCTGCCTTACATCCATTGACGAGAAAACCATCGGGATTATCTACGAGGGAAGTCAGGCAGACATGACTTTTGAAAGCATCCAGCTTGATGAACTTCTAAAAAGATAATCAAGCCCCTGCCTCAACATTTGGCTATCTGTAACAAAATGGTCAGCGCCTGACAACCAAGCAAACAGAATCAATGAAAAGGATCATCAACACAGTAATATTCATTATGATACATCTCCTGATATGCAGGTTGTATTCACAAACTGACGGAGATGATCAGACAAAAATCAGGTTGCCATATCCCGCAAGTGAATATATTACTGATATTCATATTGACACCTTCCGCATTTCTATTGGTCATGGCGACAACTGGGCCAATACATGGACAAACAAAGATGATATTTACTCCTTTTTCACAGACGGAAGAGGCTTTGGATCCTATATCCACGATCCCAGTTCAGCACCTGTTGTCATAACAGGTATTCCGCCGGATGTGGAGGGAAAGGATACTGGTGTGTCAATTGACCACCTTACTGTTTATGGCAGCGGGAAAAACGGAAGAAAGGTTTGCGGACTGGTAATGATAAGGGGAATCCTTTATGCCTGGGTGCGGAACCTGAACCTGCCTGATTCGCCAAAAGGGACGGGATCTGCCTTAATTTACTCGGAAGATTATGGTCAAACCTGGAAATGGGCCGGATGGAATTGGCCTGATATCGGGTATCCGGTCTGGCTTAATGCCGGCAAAAACTACGCTGATGCTAAGGATGAATATGCCTACTTCATTGCTCCCGATGGGCCAAGCGCATACGCTGATTACCCTGATATGATAATGGGCAGGGTGAAGGTCTCGGAAATACTTGACAGGAATTGTTACAGCTTCTTCCGGAAAGAAACTGAAAGTGAGATTACCTGGGACAGTTACGAAAACAGAACACCTGTTTTCACAGACTCTGCAGGATGCTTCAGACCTAACCTTGTATACAATCCAGGTATAAATAAATACCTGTTGTCAACATGTTCTCCATATGGAGAATGGAAATGGTGGTCGAACAGAAATGCAAACAGAATTGCCCATCTGGGCATTTTTGAAGGTGATAATCCCTGGGGACCATGGAAAACAGTTTATTATGAAAAGGAATGGGGAAAGCCTGAAAACCGGTTCGCCCCGAATATTCCTTCAAAATGGATCAGTCAAGACGGAACTTCATTTTACCTGTTATATTCATGCATACCCAATGGCCCGTATCAATTCAATATTCAGAGATGCACTATAAAAACAGTCAGTGATTATTAAACAGCCAGGATAATCTAGAGTCCTTACAGGTTACTTAACAAAAAGAGCGTGTCAGGCTTCACTTGTTTTAGCCATTCGAATTTATAAACCAATATAAGTCAATTAGTAATCAGTGAATTTTAAGTGTCTGCAATTGAAGCGTTTTTTATTTTCTTATTTATACCGGAATTAATAATATCATCATTTATGGCGCGAATACTTTCAAATGGAGAACTTCATGAGTTAAAGCGCTGGAACACCCCGTCCGTTTATAATGGCTGGGAACAGATTACCAGGCACAACACAGGGCGGGATGGATTCAATCTTGAACCTGTCACCGATTTTATGCCACAGATGGGCCCTATGGCGGGGTATGCTGTCACAGTAGTTATTGAACCTGGAAATCCGGCTCATATGAGTGGTAATCCTGATGCAGCAATTAATTACCGGGAATATGTGGCTTCAGTACCAGGACCCAAGATCGTTGTTGTTCAGGACCTCGATAAACCGATGATCTACGGTGCATTCTGGGGCGAGGTAAACAGCAACCTGCATCGGGCGCTTGGATGCATCGGTACGATCACTGACGGAGGGATACGCGATACCTCCGAAATGAATGACGCCGGGTTTAAGGCTCTTGCTCGAGGAGTTTGTGTGGGACATGCATGGAGCACACCGGTAAGGTGGAATTGCGAAGTGGAGGTTTTTGGTAGAAAGATCCTGCCCGGCCAACTGATCCATGCTGATAAACACGGTTTCCTGGTTATCCCTGACGAAGATCAGGATAGAATTCTGGAAGCCATACGCTTTATGGATTCGAATGAATGCAAAACCATAATTTCAGCCGGCCGCGATACCACCGGGGAAACCATCTCAGGGATACTGAAGGCGTTTAATCAGGCAGTTAATGATTTTAACAAAGCGGCAGCAATAAAATTCGGGAGGAAGGGTGAATGGTAAATCGCTGGAGGTTAGCCAGGTTTGCATTCAATCCTCTTTGCATGATTTGACCCATTCAAGCAACTTCATTTTCATATCATTGAAAATAGAAGGTTCATTTAAGGCAATGTCGGTGGTTTCACCTTCATCTATGCTCAGATCATAGAGCTGGAAAGTGTTGCTATTGTCCATGCTTATTATCTTATATTGCTGGTCAATTAGCGCGAGTTGTTCTTCCTCCTTTGTCTCCTGTTTTCGCAAAGGTGAAGGCAGCGGGGATAAAAACCCGATCGGTTTACGGGTCCCACTCTTCCCCTCAAGGAGGGGCAGAATATTTTCTCCGTCCAGTTCCGGCTGATTCTCCATAACCGTGTTCGTGACAGCCAGCAACGTGGGGTAGAAATCGCTTGTAGAAACAGGAGTCTCCACGGTCATGTGATCCGGAAACCTTGCGGGCCATTCCAGGATTGCCGGGACACGGATACCGCCTTCATACAATTCTGACTTTTTACCACGCAGGGGGCCGGCAGAATTGTAATTATGAATATACGAAGGACCATTGTCGCTGCAGAACCAGAGAATGGTGTTGTTTGCCAGGCCATTGTCGCGCAGATAGGTGCGTAGTCGTCCGATCTGGTCATCCATCGCAGTTATTGCACCAAACCAGTGTTGCTGTTCTACGGGCAGTTCAGGGTACAGGCTCCTGTGTTCATTCCCGGCTACCACCGGTGTATGAGGCGTATGGAACCATATGACTGCCAGGAAGGGAGATTTCCCTGCGGTACTGTTACGGATAAAACTCAGGGCTCTGTCCATAATGATTTCAGAATCATCGCCTTCAAGCCATTCATCGACAATCTGACCGGGCCCTGTCCAGTAACGGTCAAGCCAGACTGTTCCTCCGGTTCTCTGTCCTTCTGTCACAGGTTCGGTCTGTATCTGCCTGTAATCAGCTGACCCATAGCTGCCCCCAACATGATAATAAGGATTGTAATTCGGAACCATTGATTCAGTTGAGAAGCATTCATCGAATCCGTTCTCCCAAGGAGGGGAGTAGGGAGACGGCCCTCCGGGGAATTCACCCTGTATTACGGTCCGGCTTAAACCCCCCAGGTGCCATTTGCCAAAGTGTGCAGTTTTGTACCCCCTGGTCTTCAAAGCTTCAGCCAGTGTGATCTCATCCGCAGGGAGCGGTTCCCTTCCTGCCCACAGAACTCCGTACCTTGAGGGATGCCTGCCTGTAAGGCAACTTCCTCTTGTGGGCGAACTTACAGGGGCTGCTGAGTAAAAGCGGTTGAAGCGGACCCCGTCACGTGCCATCATATCGAGGTTCGGAGTCTTAACCGTCTGGTTGCCATAACACCCGAGGTCTCCATAACCCAGATCATCTGCCATCAGCAAAATGATATTCGGGAATTCATTGCCGGATTTGGGTAATTCCGCAGTTTTATGATTGCAGGAGACTGAGACCAGAAGCAGCAGGGGTAATTTTTCTTTCATCGATGAATGGATATGTTAAGTTTTTTTTATCTGCATCTACTCATAGCAGATGCTATGTCAGGTCAACCTCGGCATGCTGTATGCCTGCATACGGATAGATTGCTACACGTAACTCTGTCCGGTGTTGCTTCTGTAGCAGGGCAATTACTTCATCCCATGTACGGGCCAGGCGGACATTCTTTGAAGTTATCTGATCCATATCACGCTTTTGAGCGTACTGAGAAAACACGATTATCTGGGAGGCCTGCTGAACACCCTTTTTTCCGTCCGGCAGATGCTCCCAGTAGTTTTGACCTTTATACTCTCTTCTTTCATCAAAATAATGCATGGTGGAAAAGGCATCAGGGTGTTGTGCTATCAGCACTGCTGAGCCACCGTCTCTGAGGCCGGCACGGGCCCATCCTAAAGAAGAGGGTGCCTGGAGATTCTGAGGATAGGCGTTGGCTACCACAACATCAGCGTTTTTTACCGATGGAGTCCTGAGCAGACTATTTGCTTTCCGACATGCAATATGGTGCGCTTCTACAATATCACCGGCAAAGATATCAACTGGCTTTCTGTGCTCGTTATAAACTATCTGTACAGAGAAATTAACATCTGCCAGTCGGGCCGCCTCCTCCATATCAAGCCGGATATCATTATTAAACACCTTTGCCAGTCCGATTGTCGGGTTGGTGCCCTTGCAGGAGATGGTCCGGTGAAAGTAATCAATTGAGTTTATCCATGCCACACCCGGCAGAACAGCCTTGGCGCCGCCTCCGTAACCTGCATCACCGTGACCCTTTATTCCGCTGACCGTGATCCTTAGATCAGCGCCGGCGAAAAGGTAATTGACTTTTATTGTATTGCCTCGTGATGTTACGCCTACTTCAGTAAGGTTCTCAAAGGGATTGTGATTAAACCAGACGAAGTTGTCAACTATAAAGTCGCCAAGCTTTGAGCGGGCCTCCACATGCGACATGGCTCTGTGTGAGCCAAATGAGGTCAGGAAAAGGATGTTTTCATCCCTGAGACCGGCAGCCCTCAGATCATCAACCAGATACCGAAGTACTTCTTTAACCGGTGTGGGGCGAGTAAGATCGTCAAATGTAACTACCGCAGTTCTTTTCCCTGCAGCCATTTCCCTTAACTGAGGCACCCCGAAGGGTTGATTTAGTTTTTCTCTGATCTGTTCAGATGTAAGCCCCTGCAGGCCGTGACCCTTCATTTGAATTACTTCAACCGCCCAGTCATCGGGGAAAAGTAATTGCTCTTCAATGTCACCGTAATGCTCATGTGTATTTATTCTCACCCGGTTACCTGTGGTATAAGAAGAAATCGGCTGAGCCCAGCCCCAACGGGTAAGCAAGGATGTACCTGCAAGGGATACGGCTCCAGTGCCCAACAGCTTGATTGAGCTCCGGCGACTGATGATTCTCTTTGTGAAATTCTCCATAATTTATCTTAATAATGTTGTGTGCCTGTTATCATCTGTAAAACACGGCATTAGGCATGTTTTATGTACGGTTCTGGAAATGCGGGATGCTGTAATCATTTGAAGGGATCTTCCTTATTGAATGACAAGCTTTGTATTTCAGCCATAAATTTATATAATATGTGTTATTTGTCGGACATATAATGATTTTTTTTACTTTATATATATGTTGGCAAAGACATTATGATTATATGGATGAATACCTTACAGAATCATTTTCCTGCTGATGACTGTTTTTTCGTTTTTTTTAGTTAAAGGTATTGCGTCAATAAAAGGCAATTCTTATATTTGTAAGACAAATCATACTAATATGAACGATCTTAGGATTGTAAATCACCAGGTGACACTCGTTGATCAGGTTGAGGACAGACTTCTTGGTTATTTTAAAGATAATAATCTTGGTCCGGGTGACCCCATTCCCAAGGAGCTGGAACTGGCTGAAGCTCTTGGGGTGGGACGAAGCGTACTCAGGGAAGCCTTAAGCCGCCTTAGGATGCTTGGCCTGATTGAAACAAGGACAAGGAGGGGGATGCTGCTAGCCGAACCCTCTCTTCTCAGGGGAATGAAAAGGATTGTGGAGCCCAATATGCTGAGTGATAAGACACTGTTCAATATTCTTGGCTTCAGGGTGGCTCTTGAAATAGGTATGTCAGAAATGATTTTTCAGAATCTCAATAAAAAGCATATTGAGGATCTTGAGGATATTGTTAAGCGTGGAGTTGTTAAGAAGTTCAGTGAATATACTCCAGTTACCGAGTATGAGTTTCATACCAAACTCTACGAGGTAACCGGTAACAGTACCATTATGGAGTTCCAGGCAATAATAAGGCCTGTCTCGGTATTCCTCAAGGAAAGATTTCAGGATTACTTTCTTCCCATAAACAAGGAACTCTCCAAAGCCGGCAAACTGGTTTCACACAAGGATCTTCTTGATTTCCTTAAGAAGGGAGACAAGGAAGGATTCAGGCGGGGGATGATTGATCACTTCGGCCCCTACTATAGCTTTCTCAAGAGGGAGAATCCTTTCGAAAAAAAGAACTAAACTATTAATCAGCAATTAAATGAGATTTAGACTTTTGCTTCTGGTTGTTCTGTCACTTGCGGCAGGATTAAATGTTCTTGCTAAAAATTCCGGTATTGAGGATAGAGAGAAATATGTATTTGACAGGCTCGGAGTGCTTCCCCCGCTTGAAGCTGGGGTTATTCAGCAAGGTGTTGCCGGCGCTTTTGCGGGTGTTATAGATCAGTATCTGATTATAGCCGGGGGAGCTAATTTCCCTGAGTTACCACCATGGGATGGAGGTATAAAGCGCTTCCACAATGACATATATGTTTACTCAACTGACAGAAACAACGATGAATGGAAAGTATTTAAGGATGAATTTACGCGGGAGCTAGCCTATGGTATTTCGTTAACCCTCCCCGATGGTATTCTGTGTATCGGAGGTAATGATGCTGAGAGAACCTATGCAGATGTCTTCCTGATGAAGTTCGATGGCAATGGATTCACTTTTGAAGAGTGGCCTTCACTTCCTGTCCCACTTTCAAATATGGCCGGGGCCTATATTGATGGCAGGATATATATTGCCGGAGGTGTTCAGGACGTTGTTAATCCCTCTTCCACAGATTCCTTTCTGATGTTTGATACCGGGAACAGGTCAAATGGATGGGTGTCTCTTCAGTCATGGCCGGGGCCACCAAGGGCATATGCTGTTGCAGCAGGTCAGAGTGACGGATTTGACGGATGCTTTTACCTTTTCAGCGGAAGGAATGTAAGCCCCGGAAAACCCTGGGAAGTACTTAAAGATGGGTATGTTTATAATCCAAGACTTAATACATGGAAAAAGCTTAGCGGTCCCGCCGGGACTGAATTCCCCGTTATGGCAGGCACTGCCACACCGGTTGGTGCAAATCATATCATGCTTGTCGGGGGAACGGACGGCCTGCTTGCATTACAGCAGGGAGAACTAGAAAGAACAGCATCCGATCTTGAGGCCAGGAATAAAACAGGCATCTTCACTGACAGTATAAATAATATCAGGGCCAGAGTAAGGCAGATGCTCGTTAATCATCCCGGCTTCAGCAGAGAGATACGTCTTTATCACACCATAACCAATACTGTAATTAGTAAAGGTGAGGCACCTTATGTAATCCCTGTAACAGCCAACATAGTAAAAAAAGGAAACCTTTATATTCTGGCAAGTGGTGAGGCCAGACCCGGTATAAGAACACCAGACCTGATAACAATTAAGCAGGTGAGAACTATTAAGTCTTTCGGGCTGGTGAACAACGTCGTCCTCATTATTTATTTTGGAGTGTTGATATTGATGGGATGGTTTTTCTCCAGGCGGCAAAAAACATCCAATGATTACTTCAAGGGAGGTGGCAGGGTTCCATGGTGGGCGGCAGGCATGAGCATTTTCGGTACTGCACTCAGCTCCATTACTTTTATGGCGATGCCAGCAAAGGCATATGCCACAGACTGGAGTTATATCTTCATGAATGCAGGGATTATTTTTGTGGCTCCACTAATAGTCTATCTTTTTATCCCCTTCTACCGCAGGTTGAACCTTACCACCGCTTATGATTACCTGGAACAAAGATTTAATATCACTACCAGGCTGATATGCAGTGTTTCATATATTCTTTACCAGGTTGGCAGGATGGGAATTGTAATCCTTCTGCCGTCTATTGCAATTAATGTTGTGACTGGCATAGATATATTCATCTGCATAGGATTAATGGGAATTATGAGCCTTGTGTATACAATTATGGGTGGGATTGAGGCAGTGATCTGGACTGATGCTTTACAGGTAATTGTCTTGCTTGGAGGAGCCCTCCTGGCAATAATCTACATGATTTCTTACGTTGATGGTGGAGTTGGAACCATTGTAGCCCAGGGTGCTGCTGAAGGGAAATTCAACACAGCAAGCCTGTCATGGGATATTAAAAACCCGACACTCTGGACTGTCCTTATTGCCACACTCTTTACAAAGACTACCGAGTACAGTGCTGATCAGACAATGGTTCAGCGTTATCTTACAACAAAGGATGTGAGGACAGCCTCACAGGGAGTCTGGATGAATGCAGCTATCACCATTCCGGCTACCCTGATTTTCTTTATCATCGGCACATGCCTTTACGTGTTTTATAAAACCAATCCTGAATTGCTCAGCAGTACCATAACTGACGGTGATGCGATATTCCCGTGGTTCATAATCAATTCTCTGCCTGCAGGTATTTCAGGCCTGCTGATAGGTGGCATCTTTGCTGCCGCAATGTCAACTTTAAGTGCAAGCATGAATTCTTCTGCTACTGCTTACTGTGTTGACATTCACTTCAGATTCGGGCTTTCAAAGCATGATGAGCTTAAGGTGGCCAAGACTGTAACACTTATTATTGGTCTGATAGGAATCCTGTTTGCAGTTATGATGGCAACATGGGACGTAAAAAACATGTGGGATGAGATGCAAAAGATTATAGGATTGGTTATTGGCGGTATGGGGGGTTTATTTATGCTTGGGTTGCTTACCAGAAGGGCAAACGGGGTTGGTGCTGTAATCGGACTATTAAGCAGTATAGTTGTCCAGATTCTGGTAAGCAAGACCCAGGCTGTTCATCTTCTTCTATATGCCACAACCGGCTTTTTATCATGTTTCATTATAGGTTACCTGGCAAGCTTGTTATTCTCCAAAAAAACCAAGGACATTACGCACCTTACAGTATACAAATTTTCCAAAAGATAAACGATAAGAAATGACTGAAAACAAACTAATTGGGTTGGTGGCTGCACCTTATACACCCTTCAACAAAAATGGAGATCTCACGCTTGACACCATTGACAAGTATGCGGATCATCTGCATGAAAATAATATCAGCGGGGTCTTTGTATGCGGCACTACCGGAGAGTCTCTCTCTCTGACTACCGATGAACGCAAACTGGTACTTGAAAAGTGGGTCTCGGCCAGTCAGGGCAGATTTAAGGTAATATGTCACGTGGGAGGCAATTGTCTTGCCGAATGCATTGAACTTGCGATGCATGCCCAGGAAAAGGGAGCCTATGCCGTAGGCTGCATGGCCCCTACGTTTTTTAAGCCGACAAATGTAAAAGACCTTGGTGCATTCCTCAAGCAGATTGCGCTTTCTGCACCTGAAATACCATTCTACTATTATCAGTTCCCGGCCTTAACGGGGGTTGACATCAGGGCAAGTGAAGTCCTTAAGTTTGCATCTTCCTCAATCCCAAATTTTGGAGGCGTAAAGTTCACTCATTCAGACTTTTACGATATGCAAAAGTGTCTTGCCTTTGAAGGAGGCAGGTATAATATCCTCCATGGTTTTGACGAGATGCTGTTATGCGGTCTAAGCCTGGGAGCAAGGGCAGCTGTGGGAAGTACCTACAACTTTTTGGCGCCGGTTTATCTCGGAGTGTGGGAAGCTTTCACAGCAGGCGACATGGCAAGAGCGAGGGATCTTCAGCAATTCTCGGTGAAGGTGGTTGATATTCTCGTAAAGTACAGGGGCTCAACTGTTGCCGGCAAGAGCATAATGGGAATGATCGGGATTGATTGCGGACCATGCAGGTTACCGCTTAACACACTAACTGAATCAGAAAAGGCTCAGATGAAAGATGATCTTACTTTAATCGGTTTCTTCGAAAAAGCAGGTATTAAAATCTAAAAAAAGGAGAAGTCATGTCGGTGACCTCCCCTTATTAAAAAAATGACGATTTGATAACCTAAAAAATCATCGTTGTAAAGCTACAAAAAACAAAAGAAGAATAACCCATTATTAAAATTGATAACCTAAAAAAGTCCTAAAAAATGAAAGAGATTTCCGTATTAACATGGAAAATTCAATCCTGTTCTGAATGGTTCAGAAGAGGGTTGTTGTGCATCCTTCTCCTTTCGGGATCGGCTCTGGTTTTTCCCCAGGATCTTACGATTACAGGGAAGGTAAGAGAAGAGACCGGTGAGACGCTGCCAGGTGTTTCGGTTGCGGTCAAAGGCACCACAACCGGTGTAATCACAGACCTTGATGGTGGCTTTGCCATAAAAGCTGCCCGTGGGTCAACCCTTGTGTTTTCATTTGTCGGAATGGAAGCACAGGAAGTTGTTGTTGAGAGTGAGACATCTCTCAACATCACCTTGAGGATATCGACAGTCGGCCTTGAGGAACTGGTTGTGATCGGTTACGGTACACAATCAAGGGCTACTATAACGACCTCAATCACAAAGGTGAGTGCCGAAAAAATTGAGAATGTTCCTGTTACAGATGTTGCGACAGCACTACAGGGAAAGCTATCCGGTGTAAGGATATACAATACTCAGGGGGGGCAGCCAGGCGCCGATGCATCGATCCTTGTCCGCGGAGGATCGTCAATTAATAAAAGCAACGACCCGCTGATTATTATAGACGGAATGGTAAGGTCACTTGAGGACATAAATCCCAATGACATTGAATCAGTCCAGGTACTGAAGGATGCTTCTTCAACAGCGATCTACGGAGCCAGGGCCTCAAATGGTGTTGTGCTGGTTACAACGAAGAGGGGTGAGATGGGTAAGGCTGAGATCACTTTTAATATGAATTCCGGGTTTGCATCCCCATGGAGATATATGAACACCGTGAATGCGGAAGACTACCTGGGCATTGTGAGGCCAGCTGTTCTCCGCTCTTCCATGGCCAGTGACCTGACAGGCATATTCCCATGGGGAACGGGAAATGGTCCCAGTTCAGCATGGAGCACACGGTTTCTTGCAGATGGGGAAACGGTTCCAGAAGGTTGGAAATCAATGCCAGATCCTCTGGATCCCACAAAGACACTCGTCTTTCAGGATAATGATTTTCAGGATGTAACACTGAACACTGCCCTCGAGCAAAACTACAGCCTTTCTGCCAACGGGGGAACAAATACTATCAGGTATGCTGCAAGTATTGGTTATTCAGATACTGAAGGCACGTCGGTGGGTACATTCTATAATCGCTTTAACGGCAGAGTAAATGTCGATTTCAAGCTAAGAAAGAACCTGACACTTTCAACAAGAATGGACCATTCCTCAAGTAAGACAAACACATACCCCAGCTCGGCAGATGTTTTTAACAGATGTATCTGGCTTGCTCCTACGGCAAAGGTTTATATGGAAGACGGTTCATACGGTTATGGGCAGAATTCAAGCTTTACCAATATGTTGTGGTATAATGATGTGTATATGCGAACAGTTTCACTTTACCGTACCGGCATTGGATCATCTCTTGCATGGGAAATTATTCCGGGTCTGGAAGCCAAGGTAAGTGCAGATTATTCGCTGAGAAACAGAACGTTTGAAAGTTTCACAAAAGCAAACGTTTTTTCAGCCTCAAGAAATGCAGTCTTTCAGTATGACGAAGGAAAGGACAGGCAGATTGAAGGTATTTTGACCTATGATAAAACAATTGCCGGTCGGCATCATTTTAATATAGTCGGTGGTATATCACAACTCTACCTGCAAGACCTTAGTACACGTTCAGAAGCAGAAGGGGCCAGCTCGGATCTCATCTGGACGCTTAACGCAGCCCCGTTAAAACTCGATGCTTCAACATCAAGAACTGAAGATGCGCTGATGAGTATGTTCGGTCGTATCTCATATGACTTTGACAAAAAGTATCTTCTTGGTGCTTCACTCAGACGAGACGGTTCCTCAAGGTTTGCAGAAGATAACAGATGGGGATACTTCCCTGGTGTGTCCGCAGGCTGGGTAGTATCTGAGGAGGAATTTCTGAAGGCGGTATCGGCTATTAGCACCCTGAAAATCAGAGCCAGTTATGGCCAGACAGGAAACAATTCGGTAGGCCGATACGATTATGCCGGAGTTTACTCAGTCGGTAACAATTACTATGGTATGGCTGGCACATTGGCTGCCTCAATGCCTAATCCAACACTAAGCTGGGAAACATCTACTCAGCTTGACCTGGGATTTGACCTCGGTCTGTTTAAAAATGACCGCATAACTCTGCTATTTGACTATTTCAACAAGGTTACTGATGATTTGATTTTCAATGTGCCGCTTCCAAATGAATCGGGGTATGATAATATTGACCAGAATACAGGTCAGGTAAAATTCTGGGGGTATGAGACGGAAATACGTGCAAAGATAATTGACAAGCCAAAATTCAAATGGACCGCTGATTTTAACTATGGCTACTTCATGAACAAGGTAATGGCTCTGCCTGATAACGGCAAGGACAAAAACCGCATTGGAGGCATATATAATCCCAGGACGAACACAGGCGTTGGCGGAATTGCCGAAGGTGAGAGAATGTACAGCGTCTATGGATATGTTACTGATTATATTATTGATAACTGGGATGAGGCAAATAATGCAAACTGGGATGCTCTTGCAATCGGATGGAGCCCGCAGGATAACAAGAAAGTTGCGGGAAGGAAGATTCCGGGTGACTATGAGTGGGTAGACCAGGATCTTAACGACTCAATAAATGCCTATGACCAGGTAGTTCAGGGATACCTTGTCCCAACTACCGTAGGAGGACTTACCAACACATTCAACTATGGTGATTTTGAGTTGACAATATTTATGGATTATGCCCTTGGTCATTCCATTCTTGACCGTACTATAAACCGTGCATATGGTAATGTAAACAGTGGTGTATACAGTGTCCTTGAAGAGTCTCTTACAGATACATGGAAGCAGGAGGGGGACTATGCCTCTGGAAAAGCAACAATGCCGAGGTTTGACCATCAGGATCAGAAGCAGCAGTCAAACTATATGCGCGACTATAACGGGTCAATCTACAAAGGAGACTATCTATGTCTGAGAGAGATGAGATTAAGCTACAACGCTCCCAAAGCTGTCACATCATTCCTGAAACTTCAGACTCTCAAAATTACCCTGTCAGGGCAGAACCTCTGGTATTTCACCAGCTATCCCGGCTGGGCTACGGAATATACCTCCAATAACTCGACCTATCAGGACGATACCTATCCGGTTTCAAGAAAGATCATGGTAGGATTAAAAGTTGGGTTTTAATCAATAAATACGATCTGAAATGAAAAGAAAAAAAATATTAATAGGATTTCTTATCGCACTCTCCCTCTGGAGTTGTGACGATATTCTGGACACAACACCCTTCAGTGTCATAACATCGCAGAACATGTGGCAGACTGAAAGTGACGCAAAGGCTGGCGTAGTAGGAATGTACTCCAGATTCAGGACTACTTTCAACACCGAAATTTTCCTTATATGGTTTGAATTCAGGTCAGGATTCTGGATGAATGGGGCTTCAGGTGCAGGACAGTGGGACAATCTTTATTTGAACACTCCCAGTTCTACCTCCACCCCGGGGATAAACTGGAGTGATATTTATAAGGTTATTAATCAGGCTAATCTTGCTATCAAATATCTCCCCGAAATTGATTTTTCAGTTGAAAGCAACAGGCAAAACCTCCTTGCAGACGCTTATTTTATGAGAGCTTTCTGCTATTTTACCCTTGCAAGGTTATGGGGAGATGTTCCCATTGTTATCGAGCCTGTAGAATCCCTTGATGATCCGAACATATATCCGGCACGGGCTGATGTTGCTGATGTGTTTACGCAGATAAAGGCAGATATTGACCTTGCGCTGACAAATATGGTTGATGTCAGTGTGCGTAACAGAGTGATGGCTTCAAGGGCAGGGATCAACATGCTGAAAGCTGATGTCTACCTGTGGACGGCTAAAAGGCTTGGAGGGGGCAGTGCAGACCTGGCAGTTGCCCAGGCAGCTTCTGAGGCAGTTATGGCTGATGCCAATTATGGGTTGACTACCACTTATGATGAGGCTTTCAGAGTTGAACAGAATAAGGAGGTAATATTCTCTATTTACTTTACCACAACAGAAGGATCACAGAACCAATTCGGTCAGAGATTTACCTACCAGTCAGGCCAGGTTGCTGCTGCCTACAGAAATAATCCGGTCCCGATTGGCTCAAGCGCACAATGGCATGTTTTCAATACTCATTATGTGAATGACTATCTAAGCAAAGACGCCGCTGATACCCGTAAAATAACAAATTACCAGACATTTACTGGTGGCGGCAAGACATACAAATGGGTTAATAAATACCTGGGTGAGATAATCAGCGGAACGAGGAATGCTATATCTGATACCCGAATATACCGATATGCCGAGGCCATTCTCTTCAAGGCTGAAGCCATGAATGGTCAGGGCAATACAACAGACGCAATAATTGAACTCAACAAAATCGCAAAAAGGGCTTATGGAATAGATAATTACTATGCCTCCACTCTGACTCAGGCTGAAGTTGATGCCGCAATTCTTCATGAAAGACTGATAGAATTCGGAGCTGAGGGCAAGTCCTGGTTTGACTTCATAAGGTTTGGTAAAGCATTCGAATTGATTCCCACACTTGTCGGCAGGGAAAATGACTACCAGGGGAATATCCTTCTTTTACCTGTCCATCCGAGTACTCTGACGAATAATATAAATATTGTTCAAACGCCAGGGTATTAGGATGTGGTAAGTAGGGCTGCATAGGTTAAAATACTGAGTGAGCCAGGCGAATTGACCTGCTCACTCAGTTTATCCTGCAAATAAGTAATTATTTCTTTGCTCTGAAAACAGACTCTCCGGGGTTTGCTATGAATTCGCCTGCAAGTAAATAATAAGAATGGAAAGTAAGATATAGTAATGATTAAAACAGGAACGCTGCATAAAATGAATTACTTAACTACCGGTCTGGGTTCACTGGCAGCAATCGGAGCTGCCTTCGGATGCACATCAGCTGAGAGGAAGATTCAGCCTGATGGTCAGTTAAATGTTTTGTACTTCACTGTAGATGATATGCGGGACTATGTAGGATATCTCGACGGTTATAAGGGTACAGTCTATACTCCAAATATTGATCGTCTCGCTTCAATGGGAGTAGCTTTCACCAATGCTCACACGGCAGCTACAGTATCATGTCCGTCGCGAAACGCCATGCTGACAGGGCTACGGCCATCAACCACAGGTCTTTATGATAACAGTCACTGGTGGAAGCCGGTTTACCCTGAACTGGTGACGATGCCCCAGTACTTCAAGAATAACGGGTATAGTACTGCTGGTGCCGGAAAGATATTTCATCATACTCCCGGAAACAATCCGCCATGCAGCTGGGATGAGTATCAGGATCAGGTGTTTGATGATCCGTGGGTTTTCAATGAATGGTCACCTGAGAAATATTGGCTTAGTTTCGGTTATAGGGTCCCCTATGTTCCTAATCCGGAGTGGAAGCCGCTTAACGGTATTTCTGGACTTGTTAACCAGATGGACTGGGGTGCTATACCGGGTAAGGCAGAGAATGAGTATGGCGATGTGTACATAGTTGATTTCGCCCGTGAATTTCTTTCAAGGAGCCATGACAAACCATTTTTTCTGGCACTTGGCACCTACAGACCCCATATCCCATGGCATGTGCCTCAGAAGTATTATGACATGTATCCGATTGACAGTATCAAACTGCCAGATAAAATTGACAACGATCTTAATGATATCCCGGCCGTTGGCCGGAAACTGGCCCTTGCAGGAACAGATTACCAGACTATCAGGGATGCCGGAAAGTTACGAGAAGCAATAAGGGCTTACCTTGCCTGCATCACTTTTGCAGATGCTCAACTGGGAGAAGTCCTGGACCTTCTTGAAGATAGCAGGTATGCTGATAACACTGTCATTGTATTCTGGTCAGACCATGGTTGGCACTTCGGCACCAAGGAGCACTGGCATAAACAGACATTGTGGGAGGAGTGTACCCGTATACCGTTTATTATGAAGGTGCCTGGTATGACAACAGCCGGAACCATCTGCGACAAGCCGGTGGATATGACCAATGTTTATCCCACTCTGGTCAGCGTGTGCAGCCTCCCTGAAAAGGAGGGTCTTGACGGCCATGATATGACTCCGTTGCTTAAAGATACTGCTTCAGAGTGGGGCTACCCCGCTATTACCGAGATACAGGTCGGCAACTCGGCGGTCAGGAGCCAGGACTGGAGATATATCAGGTATAAAGACGGATCAGAGGAGCTCTATGACAGGATAAACGACCCAAATGAGTGGTACAATCTGGCTGGAGATACAACTTACGCTGACATCCTTGAGGCTCACAGGAAGATGGCCCCATCAGACTTTGCGCCAATTGCCCCGTCAAGGGACGCATATTATTTTGACCCTGCCACCTATACCTTTATGAACAGGGAGAACGGTGTTTTTATCGATGGAAGAAAGTAAAAAAACATTTCAGTGAGGTTATAAATTATTAATATGGAATACAAAAGCTCTTTTTTTGCAGGTGCTCTTATGACACTTGTCCCTTCAGCAATGGTTTTCTGCGCATCAGGGAATCAAAACAACCCTGAGCAGGTGAATGATAAAACCGAAAAAGATTCAAGGCCGAATATTTTATTCATTGTATCTGAGGATAACGGACCAGAATTAGGATGTTATGGTGCTCCGGTGAAAACGCCGAACCTTGATAAGCTTGCCACGGATGGCATCTTGTTTAAGAATGCCTACGTCACGCAGGCCGGTTCGTCTCCTTCAAGGGCATCATTCCTGACCAGCCTTTATCCGCATCAGAACGGACAGATTGGTCTTGCAACATGGGATTACAGCATGTACCAGGACAATACTCCCAACATGGTTAATACCCTCAAAGAATCAGGGTACCGGACCGGAATGATAGGAAAACTGCATGTTCTGCCTGAAAGTGCCTTTAATTATGACTGGTGGGAGACCCAGGGAAGTAATTTCCAGAGAAAGAACCTGGCAAGGTATGCAGTAGATGCTGCAAAATTCATGAAAGAATCTGATCAGCCGGTCTACCTTCAGGTAAACTATCCTGACGCCCATGATCCGTTCCTGCCGCAGATTGACGGACAGCCTGCCAAACCCCTTACAGGAGCAGATGTTGATCCTTTGCCATATTTCGGGATCACCTCAGATTCATTGAAGCAGAAGACGGCAGATTATTACAATTGCATGATGCGCCTTGATTACTGGATCGGAGACCTGTTAGAAAAAGTAAAGGAGACCGGAGAATATGAGAATACGGTAATTATTTACATCGGCGATCATGGAGCTGACATGTTGCGGGGCAAGAGAACCGTGTATGAAGGCGGAGTCAGGATACCTATGATCATCTCCTGGTCAGGAGGAGTTAAGAATTTCATCTATGAAGGACTTGTAAGTACTATCGATATCTACCCGACAATTCTTGCGATTACAGGCATAAAAACTCCTGAATACCTCCAGGGCAAATCGCTTTTGCCTGTTATTAATGGAAGCACTGAGCCTGTCAGGAAATTCCTCTTCACAGAATACCATGTGCACTCCAACCATAATCCTTATCCTCAGAGGGCTGTCCGGAACAAGAACTTCAAGCTTATTTATAACCCCGTTGCCGGGTATGAGAATCCGGGATTCTTCTATACTGTAGGGAAGAAGATCAACAAACCGGATTTCTACAGGGCACTGGAGGCAGCGCCTCCTCTGGTGCGTGAGGCATACAAAAGAATGCAAAAACCTCCGGAGTATGAGCTTTATGATCTGCGTAATGATCCTTATGAGTGGAATAACCTTGCTGATGATCCTGAATATGCAAAGGTCTGTGAAAAAATGAAGGCACAGTTGAAAGAATGGCAGGTAGCAACTTCAGATCCATTTATAGATAAATCAATTGCTGAGAAACTCTTCCTCGAGATTGAGGCTTCAGACGAAAAAAAGATAGAAATAAAATATCATAATTACATGGATCCCCATCTGATCTTTGAGAAGGAAGATAAGTAGGTATATATGAAGTATATAATTGAAATACTGGTATGGGTGTTTCACCTGTTATGATCAATGAATATTTAATTGAACCAAAAATGAGAAAAATCAAACCTTCGTTGATGAAAAGGATGGCCCGGCTTTCGGTTTTACCGCTCATCATTCAGGGATGCAATGCCCAGGAACAACAAAAGCCGAATTTCGTTTTTTTCCTTATCGATGATATGGGATACAGTGATGTGGGCTGCTTCGGAAGTGATTATTATGAAACACCTAATATTGACCGGCTGGCAAGCCAGGGAATGAAATTTACCAGTGCCTATTCAGCAAGCACCCTTAGTTCCCCGACCAGGTCGAGTATTTTGACAGGGAAATACCCGGGTCGCCTCCATATAACGCATGCAATCCCGATTCAGGGGTACAAGCGTCTTGAAAAAGGCACCGCAACTCCACTGAAGGATGCTGATTATGTAATGAATCTGCCCCTGGAGGAAGTGACTATTGCTGAAGCCCTCAAGCCTTCCGGTTATGCAACAATTTCAATCGGCAAGTGGCATGTTTGTGACGAAGAGGCCTATTTCCCGGCATACCAGGGTTTCGACAGGAATGTTGGCGGCAACGGTCACGGCAATACTGAAGATTACTTTTATCCTTATCATAATAAGTGGAGGATGGCGCCTGACTATCCATGGATAGAATGGAACACCCTTCCGGATGGCAAACCGGGTGAATATATTACAGATCGACTGACCGAGGAGGCAGTCAAATTCATCGAGGAGAACAAGGAGAGACCCTTCTTTCTTTATCTGCCTCATTATGCTGTACATACACCTATACAGGCAATTGACAGCATAATACACAAGTATGAAGCTAAACCAGCCGATACCATCAAGGGCCATACAAAGCCAGGTTACGCTGCAATGATTGAAAGTGTTGACATCAGCATGGGAGTAATAATGAAAAAGCTGGAGGAACTGGGGCTTGATGACAATACCATTGTAATATTCACATCTGACAACGGCGGGCACGGCAGGTGGACGTCAAACTGGCCGTGGAGAGGCAATAAAGGCAACTTTTATGAGGGTGGAATAAGGGTACCTCTCATAATAAAGTGGCCTGGAAAAGCCAAGGCCGGATCTGTATGTGATGTACCTGTAATAAGTACAGATTTCTATCCAACTATGCTGGCGATGGCAAATCTCGATCTTATGCCTGAGCAACACATGGATGGACTTAGTATTATTCCTCTTCTGAAAAACTCCGGAAGCCTGAACAGAAGTGATCTATACTGGCATTTTCCAAATTATACAGGTACCGGACATCCTGATCCGTCAGGCCCTCTCAGCGTGATCAGACATGAAAACTGGAAGCTGATTGAGAATTTTGAGGACGGGAAGCTGGAGCTCTATGACCTGGAAAATGATCCGAAAGAGAGTATCAACCTCGCTGATCAGAAGCCTGAGCTGGCCGGTAAACTAAGGGATATGCTTGTCAAATGGCGCGATGAGACCGGGGTGCAAATGCCTGAAGTGAATCCTGATTATGTAAAAAACTAATTAACCAAAAACATGAATATTTTAAGATACTCAACAAATGTCCTCCCTTTTTCATTGGGTGCTGTCTTACTGATTCCGTCATCATGTGCTTATGCAAGCCCGAAGGAACCGGTTAAGGGCAAAGATAATAAACCATTAAATGTCCTGTTTTTTGTCTCTGACGATCTGCGCCCCAACCTGGGATGTTACGGTGATACTTATGCCGTTACACCCAATATTGACAGGATTGCTGCTGAAGGAGTTGTATTCAGTAATGCCTACTGCCAGCAGGCTGTAAGCAATCCTTCTCGCACCTCACTGCTCACCGGATTGAGGCCAGATGAAACAGGGGTAATAAACCTGGAAACTCATTTCAGGACAAAATTGCCTCAACTGGTAACATTGCCGCAGTTATTCAAGAACAACGGTTACCTGGCGCTTGGAACAGGAAAAGTATTTCATGCCCTGAAGGAAACCGTCGACCCGGTCTCCTGGTCAGAACCTGTCCCCGATTATGAGGGTGGCGGGTACTTCCTGCCTGAAAACAAAATGGGCTCTGGTAAGCAGAATTCAACCGAGTGCGCTGATGTGCCCGACACAACCTACGTTGACGGAAAGATGACGGTCGATGCTATCAGGTTTATGACCAGGGCAAAGGATGAAAACAAGCCTTTCTTTGTTGCAGTAGGATACAAAAAACCTCATGCCCCTTATGTAGCCCCTAAAAAATATTGGGATATATATAAGGACAAACCATATGAAATAACTGACCGGGAGAGACCTGTCGGAGCGCCTGCCCTGGCATTTCATAACAATGAAGAAATCAGAGGATACCGGGATGTGCCGGATGAGGGTCCGATCCCACCCGAAAAGGAACAGGAGATAGTGCACGGATATTATGCCTGTATCAGCTATATGGATGCACAGGTGGGTAAGGTAATTGCTGCTCTCGACAGCCTGGGATTGAGGGAGAATACAATAATTGTATTCTGGGGAGATCATGGTTATCACCTGGGAGAACAGGAAATATGGTGTAAATCAACAAATTTTGAACTCTCTGCAAGAGCACCTCTCATTATTTCGGCACCCGGAATGGCCGGGAATGGGAAAGAATCTTCTGCAATAGTAGAATTTGTTGATGTATATCCAACTGTAGCAAACCTGGCGGGTCTGGTTCCTCAGGGAGAGCTTTCGGGAACGAGCCTCACGCCACTCCTTAAAAACCCGGATGCAAAATGGAAGGACGTAGCATTTAACCAGTTTACGCGTCCTTACCGGGCTATCAGGAAATTCCCTCCAACTCACATGGGATATTCAGTCAGGACAAGTGAATGGAGATGCACTTACTGGTGGGACCTGAATACAGGTAATATTGTGGAAAAGGAGCTTTATAACCTCAGCGAAAATAAGATTGAGAAGGAAAACCTGGCGGGTAACCCAAAGTATACAAAGATTGAAAAGGAGCTGGCTCAGATGGTGACAGATTACCGCAATGGTAAATATAATGCAATCAAGAAAAAGTAGTTTTCCATGGCTGTTTTTGAAAGAACCTCGTTGTTGATACCCGCTACCTTCGGGTCCATGCTTTTTCCGGCTCTCCAGGGAAGTGAGATGCTGGCAGGAGATGGCAGCGGCAGAGAGACAGGGCGGCCAATGAATGTATTATTCTTTTTCGTCGATGATCTTCGCCCGAATCTTGGATGTTATGGCGATGTCAATGCAGTGACCCCAAATATTGACTTGTTGGCCCGGTCAGGAGTAACCTTCAATCATGCTTATTGCCAGCAGGCGGTGAGCAATCCTTCCAGAACCTCACTATTGACAGGATTACGACCTGATGAGAACGGTGTTACCGACCTTGAGACCCATTTCCGCGACAATGTTCCGGATGTGATAACATTGCCTCAGTTATTCAGGAACAACGGCTATCTTACCCTTGGTGCAGGAAAAGTATATCATTCAACTCCATTTATTGTTGATAAACCATCATGGACAAGACCGGTTCCTGATTATCTGCCGAGGGCATATATGCTCCCTGAAAACCTGGTGGAGAATGCCAAGATGAGTTCTTTCGAATCAGCCGATGTGGCTGATAACGCCTATCCGGATGGAAAAACGGCTGATTTTGCGATTGAATATCTTCAGGAAGCAAGTTCTGAGAATAAACCATTTTTCATTGCTGTGGGATTTACAAAGCCGCACCTTCCATTCTGTGCACCCTCAAAATACTGGAAACTGTATGACTCTGTCAGCTTTGTGATCAACGACAGATACCGTCCTGCGGGAAGTCCGGACCTTGCTTTTCACAACTGGGAGGAGCTCCGGGGTTATCGTGACATTCCAAAGTCGGGGCCTATCTCCAGTGAAAAAGAAGAATTACTATGGCAAGGATACTATGCATGTATAAGTTACATTGACGCCCAGGTGGGAAGAGTCCTCCAAACACTTGACAGGCTTGGCCTCAGGGAGAACACAGTTATTGTGCTCTGGGGTGACCATGGCTATCATCTCGGAGAACAGGACCTATGGGGTAAATCAACCAATTTTGAGCTTGATGCCAGGGTGCCGCTCATAATTTCTTCTCCTGGAGTTAAAGGGTCAGGAAATGAATGCAACGCAATTGTCGAAACCCTTGATATTTATCCTACTCTGGCCGATATATGCGGACTGACTCCTCAAAGCAAACTGTCAGGGATCAGCCTGAGACAATTGCTGGTTAATCCGGACAAAAAGTGGAAAAATATTGCATTCAATCAGTTCATCAGACCCTATGATGCATTACGCAATGGCAAACCAACTCACATGGGCTATTCAGTAAGGACCTCTGACTGGAGATGTACCTGCTGGTGGGACCTCAAAACAGGTAAGATGGTTGAGAAGGAACTTTATTACCTGAAGGATTACAGCGTGGAAAAGGAAAACCTGGCAGGGATAAAAAAGTATTCCAAAATTGAAACTGAGCTTACTTCCAGATTGACTGCCTATAAAGACAGACAATACACTGAATAATAATAAGATACTATGAAAAACCTTACAATAAGATTCGTAATTCTCATTTTCGTATTGACCACGATGGCGAGTGGGATTCATTCACAGTCTGTTGAAATCATACAAAAGCAAATACCTGTTCTGACCCTTTCCCAGGGTAATCCGGTAATGCTTATTAAAGTGAATACCGGGAAGAACGTTGCAGAGATTCGGGCTATCAGCATTGACCTGACAGGTACATCTGATCTGAATGACCTGGAAAACGTCAGGGTATATTCTTACAGGGAAGATTTTAAGGACAGCATCCAGTATGGGAAAACCTTGTTGCCGTCTAAACAATTGAGATTCAAAGGGAATCTCTCTCTCTCTTCCGGCACAGGCCACTTCCGCGTTTATGTCAAACTCAAGGATAATGCAGACATTATGCATAGTCTTGTGGCAAGGTGCACCGGGATTAAAACCAGTGATGCAACTATCGTACCCGGTGCTGGTTATAACCCTCTTAAACTACGTTTTGGGATAGCCCTGTGTCAGCACATGGAAGAAGGGGTTCATACATACAGGATTCCGGGTATTGTAAGAACAAACAACGGTACTTTGCTTGCAATTTTTGACAGGAGGATAGAAGCACGCCGTGATCCTCAGGGCGTAATGAATATTGGACTTAAAAGAAGCACTGACGGAGGGAAAACGTGGGAACCTGTTCGTATCATTCTCGACCGTGGCAGTTGGGGTGGATTACCACCGAGATACAATGGTATTTCGGATGCCTGCATATTGGTCAATAGCAATAATAATGACATTTTTGTTGGAGCCCTCTGGATGCATGGTCAGTGGGTAAAAGGAAAATGGGAGGGTATACCTTCAGACCCTGATGCAGAGCTTGGCAGGAAAACCGGATCTTTGCCCGGATTGACGGAAAAGGAGACATGTCAGCTCCTGATTACCAAAAGCGTTGACGATGGAAAAACATGGTCAGAAGCCGTTAACATGACGAAAATCAAAAAACCTGAGTGGCCCCTTTACGCCTTATCACCCACGAACGGGATAACCCTCGAAGATGGCACTCTTGTTTTCCCGTCTAAAGTTCCGGGGAACGTTGCTATTACTTATAGTAAGGATGGAGGACAGACATGGACGGTAAGCAACCTGGGGCCAGAAACAAACGGAGTCGAAAATGCCATAGTTCAGCTCAGTGACGGATCAATCATGCTGAACGCGCGGTCTATGGGAAAAACTAAATCCAGAACTGTTTACACTACTCCTGACCTGGGTAAGACATGGATCGAACATCCCACCAACAGCAAAGTCCTGATTGAGCCAGGTTGCCATGGCAGCTTGTATAAACATACCTATAGTGTTAATGGTGAAAAGAAAAGTATTTTGCTGTTCTCGAATCCGAATTCAACTGAAGGGCGTGAACGTATGACCCTGAAAGTCAGTTTTGACGAAGGGATGACCTGGCCAGAGAAATACTGGATACTGCTGGATGAAGAAAGAAGCGCCTATTCTTCAATTACCTCTGTCGATGAGCAGACTATCGGAATCCTGTACGAAGGGAGCCAGGCTCATATGACATTCCAGAAAATAGCATTAACTGAACTGACAGAAAAATAATGCTTTATCTGTTTTGTTGCCATTTCAGCCCTGTGTGATTGTGGAGGAATAATAATGAAATCACTTTTAAGATAATATTCGATCATGGCAGAGATAATGAAAAAATGGATTTTGGTAATTCTTATCCTGTCAATGACAAATGGTTCGGATGCTCAGGAAGGAATCCGATTTGTGTACAAGCAAGTTGATACAGTTGTCCTCCAGATGGAGGTCCTTTTTCCTGACGGATATAATGAGACTGATACTCTTCCTGCCATTGTTTTTTTTCATGGAGGCAGCTGGAAACATGGTAGTCCCGCACAGTTTGAAAACCATGCGAGATATTTTGCAAAGAGAGGAATGGTCTGTTTCCTTCCTGAATATAGGGTCTTGGAAACTCATGGCACTACTCCAATGGAGGCTTTGATGGACGCAAAATCTGCCATCAGGTATATCAGAAGTCACGCGGATGAATACCACATTAACCCGGAGAAGATCGTGGGTTC
Organism: Bacteroidales bacterium; assembly: GCA_025455395.1. Taxonomy (GTDB): domain Bacteria; phylum Bacteroidota; class Bacteroidia; order Bacteroidales; family VadinHA17; genus SR-FBR-E99. The sequence goes on along the minus strand of JALOMO010000028.1, from coordinate 3,008 downwards.
AGGGGGATCGGCCGGTGGTCATCTGGCTGCAGCTTCTGCCCTGACGGAAAATTTTGTTGAGGCCGGGGATGACCTCTCGGTCAGCTGCAAGCCCAATGCATTAGTACTTTTCAATCCGGTCATAGACACCAGTCAGGAAGGAGCAGGTATTTACGATCCGGTAAGCAGTGAAAAATATTTAGCATTCAGCCCCTTACATAACATACGGCCTGGTGCCCCACCCACTATCCTTTTCTTTGGCACAAAGGATAAGTTTATTCCTGTCGAAACAGCACGGAAATATCAGGCGGAGATACAAAAGGTTGGCTCCAGATGTGATCTTCTGCTTTATGAGGGACAACCACATGGATTCTTCAACTTCAAGAATCCTGAGTATTATAAAAAGACAGTCCTGGAGGCTGACAGATTTCTGATTTCCATAGATTTTCTTTCCGGGGAACCATTACCAACAATTGATTAATGGAAGTCCGGTCAAAAAATAACACTGAAAAACTCTTGTTCCGGTTCAATGGAAAACTCACCGGTATTGTTCCATTCCGGGGGCAAAATGCAGCCAGAAGGATATTGCAGCTGGCATTTCTGACGGTTATGGCCGTTTATCAGATATCTGCACAGAATGAAGGCAGCCGGTGGTTGGAAACCTTTCTTGGTGATCAGTTCTTCATTACAAGCCAGCTCTGGGAAGGGCGAGGCGGAACAAGCATAGTTGTTGCCCAAGACGGAACTGTTTTGGCATTCCATGGCAGGAACGATATGGTCAGGGTGAGTGATGACGGTGGTATCACATGGCACGATGAGAAATCGATGCAGGGGGATGTGAGAAACGGGAATGCCATAATCGATGAGATAACAGGGGATATTTTGTTTCTCAATCCGGGTGAAAAGGGGCTGGGCAAGATCATGAGAAGCAGGGATAATGGCAAAAGCTGGGTCAGCGAAGAAATAGCAATCTCCCCGGATGGTTTTGGCTTATATGCTCACAGTGTCGGCTCAATGCAACCAGGCATCACCCTCATGTCAGGGCGGTACAAGGGAAGGCTTATCATGCCTGCCCGGATTTACGGTCCTCAGAACTCAAATGATGTTGAGTGGAGGTCATATCACTATAGCACGGCTCTCTTCAGCGATGACAGGGGCAAGACATGGAGGACCAGCAAACCATTTCCTGTACTCGGTACAGGTGAGGCTGCCCTGGCAGAATTATCTGATGGGAGCATTCTGTACAACTCACGCGAGCATATGAGCCCGGGAAACCGTTATCTCGCCCGCAGCTATGACGGAGGAGAAACATGGATAGGTCCGTACCGGAGTGCGGAACTGCCTGATGGACCAATAGGTTCTTCATATGGTTGCATGGGAGGTATGATCAGATTGCCTGTTGATGGGTATGATATCCTGGTATACAGCAATCTTGATACCGGTGCAGGTGAGATGCCTGAATCAGTGGGAGGCTCCATCACCCGTGAACGCGAAAAAATAACACTATGGGTCAGTTTTGACGGAGGAGAAAGCTGGCCGGTTAAAAGGCTTGTATTTGACGGTCCCGCGGGCTATTCAAACCTTGCAGCAGGAAGAACCGGAACCGCCTCTGAGGGGAAGATATATATGCTGTATGAAGGAGGCCCGGATGGAAGAAACTCTGCTGTTCAGGTTGCTGTATGCAACCTTGGCTGGATACTCGACGGGAAGGATATATCATCTTTTATAAAAGATACTAATCTGATAAACAAGGACGAATAATGATGAATCGATTTGAATACAGCCTTGAGCAACTGATGGAGAAGGCTGCTGAAATGAGGGCTTATAATATGATAGCACTCACTGCTGCCGGATCAGGGCATACGGGAGGCACTATGTCGATTATGGACATTGCCGCCGTTCTCTACCTTAAAGTGCTAAACCATGATCCCGTCAACCCCGACTGGGATGACCGTGACCGTGTTTTCTGGTCTGCCGGCCATAAAGCTCCGGCCCTTTATGTAGCCCTGGGAATGTCAGGATACTACCCCATTGAAGAAACTGTAAAATTGAGAAAACTGGGATCACGATTTGAAGGGCACCCAAGCAGGTTTGAACTCCCGGGAATTGAAGTATCAACAGGATCAATGGGGCAGGGACTCGGGGTGGCTGTAGGGTCTGCACTCAGAGCCAGGCTAGACGGAAAGAGCTACAGGGTATACTGTATTCTGGGCGACGGCGAACACCAGGAAGGTTCAGTGTGGGAGGCTGTAATGAGCGCGGCACATTACAAGCTGGATAATCTTATCGCAATAGTCGATCTGAACGGACTACAGATAGACGGAACCACTGATGAAGTAATGGGTGTCGCTCCGCTGGAGGACAAATACCGGTCGTTTGGCTGGGAAGTATTTCATGCAGACGGTCATAATATAGAGGCCTTGATTTCAGTCTTCGAAAAGGCTGAGAAAGTATCAGGCAGGCCTTCTGTTATTATTGCAAAAACAATAAAGGGAAAGGGCGTTTCATTTGCTGAGAATGTCGTGGGTTATCATGGCATTCCCCCAAAGGACGGCCGCTATGGAAGTGAATCACTGGAAAGAGCCCTCTCTGACATTCTGGGTGAAAGGGTTGATGAAAAATTCTCACCTGATAAAGTAAATCAGCTTCTTGAGATTGCAGAAAAATACCAGGCTTCAGTGGAAAATGAACTCCGCGATCAGCTCCCCTCATTCAGTAATAATTACTGGTGGAACGAATCAGAAACAATGAGAGTGGTGATGGATCCTACCCGTATGGGTTTCGGCAGGGCACTGAAGGAAATTGGTGGCAATCCTGACACTATAGTTTTCGGTGCTGATATTACCTCTTCAATTAAGATGGATGAGTTCTTCAAAACAAATCCTGAAAGAAAGAAAAGGTTTTTCAGTATGGGGATAGCCGAGCAGAACATGACAACCGTTGCCGCCGGTTTTGCAAAGGAGGGAAAGACCTCTTTCATAGGTTCATACGGCGTTTTCGTGTCAGGAAGAAACTGGGATCAGATCAGG
>JALOMO010000203.1 GCA_025455395.1 Bacteroidales bacterium | reverse complement strand
TCTTCAAACGGCAAGCATCAATGACGATGCCATAACAGGTAACATTATTGCAGCCGAAGGAAGAATTGGATTCCAGGAGGCTTTGAAAGAGTTTGAAGCAGGACTGATAAAAAGTCAGCATGTTGAACTTCTGTGCTGCGAGGGATGTATAATGGGCCCGGGACTGTCAAAGAACGGGAAGCAATACACCAGGAGAGCACTGGTAAGCTCTTATGCCAACAGGAAAATGGTTGACCTCGACCAGGAAGAATGGAAATCAGCATTCGATGAATCCTTAGTTCTTGATCTTTCAGTGAGACACAAAGCTGATGATCACAGACTTGATATGCCCGAAGAAAAGGATGTGACTGATGTTCTTGTTTCAATGGGCAAGAAAACTAAAAAAGACCAGCTCGATTGCGGAGCATGCGGTTATGAGAGCTGCGTAGAGCATGCTATCGCGATAAAGAAAGGACTGGCTGAAGTGGAAATGTGCCTTCCCTATACTATCGAGAAGCTTCACAGATCGGTGAAGGACCTTGCACTTTCAAATGAGAAGCTCAGCTCAATGCGCCAGGCTCTTAAGCAATCAGAGAAACTTGCACATATGGGGCAGCTATCTGCTGGTATCGCTCATGAGCTTAATAACCCACTGGGCGTGGTGATCATGTACAGCAATATCCTCCTTGATGAATGCAAACCAGAGGATCCTTTGAGGGAGGATCTTAAACTTGTTGTGGAACAGGCGGGAAGATGTAAGAAAATTGTGGCCGGGCTTCTGAATTTTGCGAGGAAAAACCAGGTCAACCATCAGGTTGTTAATCTCATTGAATTTGTTAACCACGGACTCGAAAGCGTTATTGTTCCGGCAAATGTAAAAATTGAAGTCATTAATAAGACAACCAACCCGGATGCGATGCTTGACTCGGAGCAGATGATGCAGGTTCTGACAAATCTGGTTAAGAACGCTTTCGATGCTATGCCCCAGGGAGGCGAAATTAACATCTTGCTGGAAGATACACTTAGTGATGTTAGTATAACTGTCAGTGACACAGGCACAGGTATTAAGGATGAACACAAAGCCAAGGTCTTTGAGCCATTCTTTACTACAAAGGGTCTGGGTCACGGTACAGGTCTCGGTCTCGCAACCACCTATGGGATTGTCAAAATGCATAAGGGACAGATTACTGTTGAATCCAACACGGATCCCGCTAAAGGGCCGACAGGTACAAGCTTTAAAATTGTGTTGCCGAGACGTAAGGAATAGAGGGGGAGAGTGGGTGAAAGGGAGAGAGGGAGATTTATTTTAAGAACGATTTGCATGATTGCATGATTGCACGATAAATATATAAAAATGAAGAAAAGCGATTATACGATTCTGGTTGCCGATGATGATCCTGATTATCTTTTCCAGACTGTCTTCAGTCTTGAGAAAGCAGGGTACAAGACTGTTGCTGTCGAGAGTCAGGCAGAAGCCGAATCGGTAATATCCAGGTTCAGGCCAGATCTTGCTATTTTCGACCTGATGATGGAGAGCGACGACAGTGGATTTATCCTTTGTTACAAGATAAAAAAGAAATACCCGGATGTACCGGTGATACTGGCTACAGCTGTATCAAGGGAGACAGGCATGTCGTTCAGCATCGACTCTGAGAAAGATAAGTCGTGGATCAGAGCCGACAGATACCTTGAAAAAGGAATAAGAGCAGAACAGCTCGACCAGGAGGTAATGAAACTCTTAAAGTTGTAACATGGCAATCCTTAAAGTTCTGGTTATTGATGATGAACCCGGGATACGGTCGGGAGTGACACGTATCCTCAAGGATTTTCATGTGACCTATCCATTTATGGATGAGGATTATACATTCGAGATTCAGCTGGCTTCCACCGGTGAGGAAGGTATCACAATGATTGAATCTGACAAACCCGACATAATTCTTCTCGACAATAAGCTTCCTGGTATTCAGGGGGTCGATGTTCTCGAGTATGTCCGCGAGAGAAAATACGACATTGTTATTGCAATGATAACATCATATGCATCTCTTGATGTTGCAATCAGGGCAACACGGGACGGAGCCACAGATTTTATTCCCAAACCTTTTACTCCCCCGGAACTCAAGTCGAGCATTGAGAATATATCAAAGCAGCTCTATCTGAGGAAAGTAACCGACAAGCTGAAAACGGAGGGCAAGAAGGTCAGATACCAGTTTCTGTCTGTCCTTTCACATGAACTGAAAGCTCCTCTGAATGCTCTCGAAGGTTATCTCAGAATGATGCAGGAGAAACAGGCCGGCGACAGGATAGAAGATTATGCTGACCATATCGACAGGTCGCTTCAAAGGATACAAGGGATGAGAAACCTGATCATGGACCTGCTCGACTTTACCAAGATCAGGCTTGAGAGGAAGGAAGAAAAGATACAGGAAGTTGATCTGGCTGAAGTAGCAAAGGGGGCTATCGTAACGGTTCAGCCTTATGCCATTCAGATGGAGGTCACCATCAACCTTGATGTAAGGAACGATTCCACGATTATGGCAGACCCTGAAGATATGGAGATCATATTCAACAACCTTATATCCAATGCAGTGAAGTACAACAAATTCGGAGGTAAAGCCGATATTACTATAGACAGCTCGGAAAATGAGGTTTTCCTGATATTTACAGATACCGGAATAGGGATATCGGAAGCCGACAGGGAGAACCTGTTCAGGGAATTCATGAGAGTCAAAAACGAAAGGACAAAAAATATTTCCGGCAGCGGACTTGGATTATCGATAGTGAGAAAAGTTATTGAACTATATCACGGAACAATTAAGGTAGACAGTAAACCTGAACTTGGAACCGTATTTACCGTCAGATTACCAAAGAAACCACCAACAATATTATAACACAACTATGAGATTACCGGGAAAAACTGTA
>JALOMO010000202.1 GCA_025455395.1 Bacteroidales bacterium | reverse complement strand
ACCAGGGATAATGATACATTTCTGGGCCTGGACGAAAGAGCTGCAATAGCCAATAAGCACAAAGCCGATCTGTTCATCTCCATTCATTCAAATGCATGGAAAGACAAGCAGCCCCATGGTATAGAGACCTATGTCTTTGGTCCTACACAGAATGAGGCTAACCTTAAGGTTGCCATGAAGGAGAACTCAGTTATCACCTTCGAGGAAGACTACGAAACCAAATATGAAGGTTATGACCCCAGTTCGGTGGAATCGTTCATCATCTTCTCACTGATGCAGAATACTTATCTCAAGCAGAGCACTGAGTATGCCTCGCTGCTGCAGGATCAGTTCAGGGACAGGGTAGGCCGTTTTGACCGTGGCGTCAAACAGGCAGGCTTCGTTGTCTTATGGCGCAGCACTATGCCGTCGGTATTAATTGAATTGGGTTTCATTACCAATCCCACCGAAGAAAAATACCTGGTTTCTGCAGAAGGACAGGACTACCTTGCTTCCGCCATCTACAGGTCGTTCAGGGACTATAAGCATACCATCGACAACCGTTCGGGAGTCGCCTCAAAGACGACGGTCGCCAATGAGCCGGCACCGGCGGTGATACGGACCGATGCTGCTGACAGTTCAAATGAACTGATACTCACCGCATCAGCCAGTGCCCCTGCTGCAACACAGGCGCCGAAGAGCACTCCCAGACCGGCCGTGAATACATTGTTCATGGTCCAGATAGCTGCAGTGCCTGCAGGATCGACGGCTAAACAACCTGACTTCAAGGGCATTGAAACTGTCACAAGAATTGTTGACGGCGAGAGGATTAAGTTCGGAGCAGGAAAATTCACAGATTATGAAAAGGCACTCGATTACCGCAGGTCGATAACGTCAACATATCCGGACGCATTCGTCATTGCCGTAAAGGACGGAAGGATAATACCTCTGAAGGAGGCCATCGATGCAACAGAAAACAAGAAACAGTAAAATGAAAAAGATCTCTCATGAAGTAAAAGTCGGTGCTGTAGCCCTGATAACCATTGCCGCCTTCATATGGCTCTACAGTTTTCTCAAGGGGAGTGAACTGTTCACCAGAACCGACACCTATCATATTGTTTACCAGGACATAAGCGGCCTGAAGGAATCGAGCCCCGTGGAGATAAACGGTTATCAGGCAGGAATTGTGCAGGATATCGGACTTATTAATGACGGAACAGGAAGGCTTGCAGTCTCAATATCTGTCGACAAGGAGTATGACATCCCGAAAGGTACTGCCGCTGAGATAACAACCGCAACCCTTATTGCCGGTATGAAAATAGTGCTCAGAATGGGTGACAGCAATGAAATGCATCAAAACCATGATACCATTAGCGGTTATGTGGCAACCTCTATAATTGACAAGCTGGGTGCATCACTGGCCCCTATCGAAGGCAACATAACAGACATGATTGTAGAGCTCGATTCACTGATCTCCGCCATCAATGACCTGTTCACGCCGAAAATGGCATCAGACATACAATCCGCTGTGGCTAATATAAACGGCATGACAGCCAATCTGCGGGAGATATCTGAAAAAGAAAAGGTGACCATCATGGCTGCATTGGAAGATATGCAGAAGTTCACCGCAGTGCTTTCAGCAAACAGCTCGTCAATTGATTCGGCAATAAAAAACTTTTCAGCAATATCTGACACAATCGCCTCTGCGGATCTCTCATCATCCCTGGCTTCCCTCAAATCATCAATGAATAGCATAGACGAGATACTGTCCGGGATAAGCAGCGGAGAAGGGTCAGCAGGAAAACTGATGACAGATGACAGCCTCTATACAAATCTCAGCAATACTCTTTACAGCCTCGATCAGCTTTTGAAGGATATGCAGGAAAATCCTAAAAGATATGTGCACTTCTCCCTTTTCGGCAAAAACGACAAGTAATTTGCGGAAATAATGATAAACAAAACTAAATCACCCCCTTGCAGAGGATGCTTTTTTTACCGGCAGCCACAGGTAAAATAAGGATATCGTTATCTTCTGATTTATAATTGCCTGTAACACATAGTCTCCGCCATAAATATCTGATTATCAATTGAATATTTTTTTGATTTTTTTTTGATATTATAATGGGCTGATGTTCTGAACAGTATGAAATAAATGTAAAAGTCAAGCGAAAATAATTTTTTTTTTTACTTTTTTTTTTACAAATATTGTCCCGGGTTTCAGCACCGCAAGTTTAATATAAGGATTTCTTAGAATTTTTATCTGAATGAACAAGTCGCACGATGAGGTTTGGAATAACTGTCTGGATATAATCCGCGACATAATTCCCAGCGCCAGTTTCAAGACATGGTTTGAGCCTATCGTTCCTCTTAGGCTCGAAAAGAATATTCTGACAATTCAGGTACCCAGTCCTTTCTTTTATGAATACCTTGAGGAACAGTATATTGACATCCTTCGCAAGACCCTGAGACGTGAGATAGGCAATGATGCCAAGCTTGAGTACAATATCATTATGGAAAACTCAAGTTTCGCCAACGGCAAGCCATATACCGTAAAATACCCCTCGAGGAATAAGGCTGATCTTCAAAACAAGCCGATGCAGGTTCCTTTCGAGGTAACTCAGCCTGCCATCAGGAATCCGTTTATAATACCCGGTATCAAGAAGTTGCATTTTGACCCCAGGCTTAATCCTGATTACTCCTTTGCCAATTTCGTTGAAGGTGACTGCAACAGGCTCGCACGGTCTGCCGGTATAGCTGTCGGGAATAACCCGGGAGGCACCGCCTTTAATCCGTTGATGATTTACGGCGACTCCGGGCTTGGCAAGACTCACCTTGTGCAGGCGATTGGTATACTTGTAAAAGAGAAGCACCCTGACAAGACCGTTCTTTATGTCAATGCCAACAAGTTCCAGACTCAGTTTGTAGAGTCAATAAGGAACAA
>JALOMO010000027.1 GCA_025455395.1 Bacteroidales bacterium | reverse complement strand
AACGGCGGTGCCGGGGGCCGATTCAGCAGTGTCAAGATATGACAGGTTGCGCATATTTTACAGTAATAATAATGATACAAACTTCGTAGGGGTTGCTTCAGGAAACCGGAAGATTGCATTTTCACTTCTCAACCAGGGCTCCGGACCGATGGAATACTCAGTAGCCCTTCCCTCTGTGTCGGATGTGACTGTCGAATTCATCGGGCGGGTGTCTCCTGACATTTATGCTTTTAGCCTCGAGAGCGACACAGGCGTAATAGTTGACAATATCCCTGTAAGGGGCAGTGCAGGACTGGAATTTGTGATGACTGACAGCCATGACTTTCAGAAGTGCCTTGAAATGCTTGATCCTGACCTTATTATTCTTCAATACGGGCTTAATGTCGTAAAGAATGTAAGAAGCGAGTATCACTATTATGAAGAGGGGCTATTAAAACAGGTTGAGTTTCTAAGAAAGGTTTCCGGCGGTGTCCCGGTGATGCTTGTAAGCCTTACCGATATGGCCCAGAAGGCAGGAGACTCAGTAAGGTCTTATACTAATATTCCGGCCATCAGGGATGCCCAGAAAAATGCTGCAATGAGAAGCGGTGCCATTTTCTGGGATGCCTGGGAGAGCATGGGCGGAGAAGGATCTATCGTTGAATGGTTTAACCATAACCCTTCACTTGCCTCAAAAGACCTGACTCACCTCTCCAATGCGGGAGCTGATACCATTGCGAGCAGGCTTTATAACAGCTTTTTCATCGCTGAAACCTCTGCAGTAAATTTGATTGATACAATTAAGTATGAGACAGACAGTATTACAACCGACACTATAACCCTGGCTGGAGCTTCACCTGTTTTGCCTCAGCCTGAAGAAGAGGTGATTGAAAGCCGTCGCTCACTATTCTCGTTGATAAGGTATCATCCTGAGCAAACCTTTATTTTCACCACCCCGGCGTTCTGGATATTCTTCACTGTTGTGATGGCAGGTTTTGCCCTTCTAAGAAAACGGAGGGCAATGTGCCATACCTGGCTGCTGTTTGTGAGTCTCTATTTTTATTACAGGGCTGGTGGTCTCTTTATTATTCTTCTTGTCCTTACAGCCCTCCTTACCCATTTTACAGCGCTGATGACAGGAAGATCGGCCGGCAGGGGTTGGAAGAGGTTCTGGCTTATATCAAACATCCTTATTCTGGTTGGATTTCTCTCTTATTTCAAATATGCAGGGTTCATCACAGAAACAGTCAATGCCATTTTCAATACTTCATTTGCTGCCTATGACATATTCTCTGCATGGTCAAACAACCTGTTCGGTACAGCCTTTGACGTAACCAGTATTGTTCTTCCTGTCGGGATATCATTTTTTACATTCCAGGCTTTGAGTTACAGCATAGACATTTACAGGGGAAGGATGGAACCGGTAAAGAACGTGATCGATTTTTCATTCTATCTGACATTCTTTCCTCAGCTTGTAGCCGGGCCTATTGTCAGGGCTTCTGAGTTCATCCCCCAGATGAAAGGCGATTATACCATCACACGAAATGAGTTCGGCCATGGCCTCTTCCTGATTATCCAGGGACTGATTAAAAAGATGCTTATCTCTGATTTCATCTCTGCCGGATTTATTGACCGGGTGTTTGACACTCCGGCTCTCTACAGCGGATTCGAAAACCTGATGGCAGTATATGGTTATGGTCTGCAGATATACTGTGACTTTTCCGGTTACACTGACATTGCTATCGGTGTTGCAATTTTGATGGGATTCAGGCTGCCTCTCAATTTTAATTCACCATACAAGGCAACTAACATCACTGATTTCTGGAGGAGATGGCATATAACACTCTCACGGTGGCTGAAAGATTATCTTTATATACCATTGGGCGGGAGCAGGAAAGGATCGGTACGCACAGGGATTAACCTGATGATCACCATGCTCCTCGGCGGGCTGTGGCACGGAGCAGCGGCAAGATTTGTACTGTGGGGAGGTTTGCATGGTGCTGCACTGGTTGTCAACAAGATATGGCAACATATATTCCGTGGTGTAACAAGAAGAAGCCGTGCTGCACGTCTGGCGGGGCTTATAGTTACGTTCAACTTCGTGAGCTTTGCATGGATCTTTTTCCGTGCCGGCTCGATGGAAGAAGCCAGCCTCATGCTTGGCCAGATATTCTTCTATTTTAACCCGGGTGATTATGGCAAGGTGCTGATTGCCTACCTGCCCGTTCTGATACTGATCATTTCAGGATATATCTTCCATTTCCTGCCCGTAACAGTCAAAGAGGCTTACAGGGGTCTGTTCATAAGGTTACCGGTGGCAGTGAAGTTCCTGGTGGTCATAGGTACAGCACTGATTCTGTATGTAGTTGGTAATAATGTTGTTCAGCCCTTTATTTACTTCCGGTTCTGAGGTTAGGTCAGGTCTGTTTATTTTTTTGTTATTGCCATTAATTCGGCCTGTGCAAGTGATCCGGATTCTGCCCTGATCATTATCTTCCCGGGACTGGTTCCGGCCCTGAGCAGGATAGAGGCCACTCCTGCCTCGGCTTTCACAGGATTATTGCCTATTAAAACTGCATCTCCTCTGACTGAGAATTCTATTGTTGAATCGGCAAGATGGACAGGATTACCAAGTGAATCCACAACTGCTGCATATACAAATACTGCATCTGCACCGTCTGCTTTAAGCGGTTTGTTGCTCATATCAATGGTAAGTCGCAACGCGGAGGACTGACCCGGAGTGGTGACGGAGTGCGATGTATATTCTGTTCCCTTTCTGTAACCTACAGCTTTAAGAATGCCTGGCTTATAACCGGGAATAGTAAATGTAAAGGGAGGGTGCTTCAGGTTGGTGCTGTTTATGTCTCTGTCGGCTCCCTGTACTGCAACAAGGGTGTCATTCTGAAATAAGTGCACAGTATCTGCATTGCTGTATATCCTGACAGTGTTACCTGAACCTGGCAAATTATAATGCGCAATGAAACAGACGGGGTCAACCTCTGACTGACTTCTGTAGAACCAGTAAGAAAACTTAGGTAACCTGAAAATATCCATTATTCCTGATGACTCAATATCAGGAGCATAACCGCGGTTATAATCGAAAATCAGCCAGTTGGCATCACCGAAGCAAGGCCCGTATAGGTTATCATTGTGTGATTCCTGGTAGTTGAAGGCCTGCTGAAGGAGGCCTCTCTCGCCTGCGCTTCGCAGTTGCCTGGAGTTTCTGGCAGAGGGTTCAAGGTCACTGAACTCCGTCTGATTGAATCCGGCATTGTTAGCATAATATTCCCAGTCGCCGTACTCACATATGAATATCGGTTTCTTCTTCGAATAGTTCTTCCAGTAATGTGGCGCCGAGGCGTGCTGTCGGGCTGGTATGAAGATATCACAGACAGTATCCATCCAGCTGCATGTGTAATTATTACCGTACGGAAGTTCCTCCTTTACTGCGATATGGAGACGGTTAAGGAATGCGATGGGCATCATAGTCTCATTCAGAGACGACTCCCACATGATGACAGAAGGGTGGTTGCGGTCACGGCGGCACATCATCCTGGTATCACGGATAACCGCTTCGCAAAAGAGAGAATCGCCGATGAACTGCCAGCCCGGTATTGCATTCATAACCAATATTCCCAGCTCGTCACAGGCATCGAGAAAAGCCGGTGCCTGAGGGTAATGTGAGCATCTTACAAGGTTAAAACCACCTTCCCTTATCTTGAATGCATCCCTGTAATTGGCATTATCTGACAATGCATAACCAATGTAAGGATACTCCTGGTGACGGTTTGTTCCAATGATATTAACTGGATTACCATTTAAAATGAGTCCCTTATCCCAGGTTATACTTATTGTCCTGATGCCTGTACGTGTTTCGACACAATCGATAATTTCATCGTCCGATTCAAGTTCTGTGATGAGAGTATAAAGGAAGGGTTGATCAGGTGACCACAGTGCCGGCTGCATTACCTTCATTTCTGTAACTATACGCCTTGACTGGCCAGGTTCCATCTCTATCTTGTCAGTGGCAGCTGAGGAAGATTCATTTCCGGCGGCATCAAGCAGCCTGTTTCTAAGGAGAAATGACCTGGGTGTTCTGTCATCGTTATTTACAAGTGTTGACACAGTTATAGTTGCAGAGTCACGACCCACATTTTGAAAGCCTGTCAGTACGCCACCGCCGAGGAGACCATCTGCCTCGGCTACATTTGTTATATGGAGCCTGTCTTTTACGTACAGGCTGACGTTCCGGTAAATACCACTGTAGTAAAGAAAGTCAAGTTCAGAGAGGGGCTTGCCCGGAGGTATGGCCGGATTCTCACGGTTATCAAGCCTGACAAGGATCTCATTCTCCTTTCCGTATTTCAGGTCTGCTGACATATCAACATAAAAGGGAATATACCCGCCTGTATGGCGCGCTATCTCAACGCCGTTAAGGTAGATGATTGCATCATGCATCATACCGTCAAATAGGAGTCCTGTATGCTTGCTGCGGCTCTTTCTGGGAGCCCTGTATATCTTCTTGTACCAGCAGATGCCTGTCCATTGCTGTTCCTCAACAACAAGCGGTTCAATGATGGCGGTGTGCGGCAGGGTAACATCCTCCCACTTGTGGTTCGGAATATTCCCCGGAAGGATCCTGTCAATATTTGCAGAGTCCTGCCTGATAAACAGCCACTCCTCATTGAATGAGACCGGCATCCCCGGAGAGAGACTGCCTTCGCACCCTGCTAAAAGAGCGAGGATGAACAGGGAGGCTAGGTTGAGGCTGAGCTTGAGGTTGAGCTTTTTCATGGTCAAAGATTGAATCCGGACACCGGATGGGCATATGCAATGACATCTTTTCCGGTTATCTCCTCGGGGCACAGGATAATGAGCCGTTCAAGTACATTCCTGAACTCTCTTATATTTCCCGTCCACTTAATTTTCTGAAGCTCTGTGATTGCATTGGACATGATCTTCTTCCTGCCCATCCCATATTCACTGCATATAAGATTGTTGAAATGATCTGCAAGAAGGGGGATATCTTCAGCCCTTTCGTTCAGGGTCGGAACATGAATTAGTATCACGCTGAGCCTGTGGTAGAGGTCTTCCCTGAAGTTGTTGCGGTCAATCTCTTCCCGGATGTTTTTGTTTGTTGCAGCGATGACTCTGACGTCAACATGAATGTCCTTATCCGATCCAACCCTTGTTATCTTGTTCTCCTGCAGAGCCCTCAGCACCTTAGCCTGAGCTGCCAGGCTCATGTCTCCGACCTCATCAAGAAAGATAGTGCCTCCGCTGGCCTGTTCAAACTTACCAATGCGCTGTTTAATGGCTGAGGTAAATGATCCTTTCTCGTGTCCGAACAGCTCACTCTCAATTAGTTCCGATGGGATGGCAGCGCAGTTAACCTCAACGAACGGTCCTTTTGACCGGTTACTCTTTTCGTGTATCTGATGTGCAACCAGCTCCTTCCCTGTACCGTTCGCTCCGGTGATGAGCACACGGGCTTCCGTAGGAGCTACCCTGTCTATCATTTCCTTAACCATCAGAATAGCCGGAGAATTGCCTATTATCTCGAACCGCTTGCTGACCTGCTTCTTCAATACTTTTGTCTGCGTGATGAGCGATCCCCGCTCGAGGGCATTACGTAATGTAATGAGGAGACGGTTGAGATCGAGAGGCTTCTCGAGGAAATCAAAAGCCCCCTTCTTGATTGCGTCAACTGCTGTATCGATATTCCCGTGGCCCGAGATCATTATTACAGGTACATCGGATGAGATATCAAACAATCTCTGAAGGACCTCGATACCGTCCATCTTGGCCATCTTTATGTCACAGAGTACTGCATGATATGATCCCTGCGAGAACATATCAATACCGGTGGCACCATCTTCTGCCAGGTCAACATCATATTTCTCATATTCGAGAACATCTTTAAGGGTGTTCCTTATCGATTTCTCGTCGTCAATAACCAGTATACGCGGCATGATTTATTGATTTTTACTTACCCCTTGTAGGTAAGCCACTTCCATATTTCCTTGTATGATGTTTTCTTTCCGTACATAAGTATGCCGGTACGGTAAATCTTTGCAGCCATCCAGACACAACCGAATATTGTTGCAACCATCAGAGTCATAGATAATATTATCTCCCATACAGGGACATCAAACGGGATACGGGCTACCATGACAATGGGGGAGGTAAGCGGTATTATGGAGAACCAGAATGAGATTGAGCTCTCAGGGTTTTGCATTGTACCCATTGCCACAATAAGTCCGAGTATGATTGGCACTGTAACCGGAAGCATGAATTGTTGTGTCTCGGTCTCATTGTCGACAGCCGACCCTATTGCAGCAAAGAGTGAGGCATACAGCAGGTACCCGGTAATAAAGTAGAAGAGGAATGCGAAGATTATGAGTCCCCAGGGCTGGCTCAGGGCGCTGGAGAAGAGTGACTGCATTTCGGTGAGCTGTACTTCTGTCATGTTTCCTGTTCCGGCGACAGCCTGATCTGCCTGGGCCAGACTCTGAGGCAACTGCTGTACCTGTTCCATAGTATCTGCAGGCAGGATATTGGATTTAACAATCATGACTATGGCGGCTGTGAGCAAAACCCAGACAGCAAACTGGGTAAGACCAACAAGTGCGATGCCTATGATCTTGCCAAGCATAAGTTGAACAGGCTTGACAGATGAAACAATTACTTCAACTATTCTGCTTGTCTTCTCTTCAATGACACCGCGCATAACCTGGGCACCAAACATAAAGACCAGCATATACATCAGAAAACCGCTTATATAGGCCAGCCCCATTGCAATACCAGTACTAGTCTCCCTCACTTCACCTGCATCATCAATCTTAATTGTCTGAATCTTGATGCTGGTGTTTATGCTTTTGAGTATTTCATCAAGATTTTCAATATTATATGATAACAGCTTCTGTTTTTCGATCTCTTTTTCAAGCGATCCGGAAATATGATCAAGCAGTCCGATAGGTGGCTGTTTCTTTGATATCAGCTGAATGGCATTCGGCGTTGTGATAACCTGAGGTGATATATAAAGAACCCCATAGTAGCCTAGTTCCGAAAAATTATTTTTGAGATCGTCTATTTTGGCGTCAGGAAGATACTCAAAGTCAGTATCCTTTGTATCACTGATAACACCGTTGAACAGATCGGCCCCATCCTCTACCACCGCTATCTTCTTGAAGTCTTTGTCTTCATTTGACATTACAAGGGCCGGGATAACAAAGATAAGAGCCATAAGCAGTGGCGTGAGGAAGGTCATTATTATAAACGACTTCTTCCGTACCCTGGTAATATACTCTCTCTGGATGATGATGGAAATCTTATTCATGGCTTAGTTATTGGAAGCTTCCCTGTTTTTTGTTTCAACAACCTTGATAAAAATATCATTCATTGAAGGCAGCGCCGGGTTGAAAGAGATAACCCTGCCTGATGCCGTCATTGTCTTAATTATCTCATTGGTGTCACCTCCGTCTGCAGACTTGACCCTGACAAGACTCTTGCCGCCTTCATATGATGATCTGATTAATGAGAAGTGAGAATTACCCGTGAGATTGACTTCTCCGTCAAAGACAACCTCAAATTCATTTTCAGCCCACTCATTGCGTATCTTCTCAACGCTTCCCTCAAGTATAGTCTTTGCTTTATTGATAAGGGTGATATTATCACATAATTCCTCAACAGAAGCCATGTTATGAGTTGAGAAAATAATTGTTGCACCTCTTTCGCGGAGGTACAGTATTTCATTTTTGAGCACTTTGACGTTTATGGGATCGAAACCTGTAAAGGGTTCGTCGAAGATGAGCAGTTGCGGTTCGTGAAGTACGGTGGTGACAAACTGTACCTTCTGTTGCATCCCCTTTGACAGCTCTTCAACCTTTTTATCCCACCAGTCAATTATTTCAAGTTTCTTGAACCAGTATTTCAGGCGGCGCATTGCTTCGGTGCGGTTGACTCCCTTAAGCTGAGCAAGGTAAAGGGCCTGTTCACCGACCTTCATTTTCTTGTACAGGCCGCGCTCTTCAGGGAGGTAACCTATCCTGAGTACATCCTCTGGTTTTATTGGCTGGCCGTTTAGGAGCACCCTTCCCGTGTCGGGTGCAGTAATCTGATTGATAATGCGGATAAGGGTTGTTTTACCCGCACCGTTCGGCCCAAGAAGGCCGTAAATACTCTGAGGCGGGACGCTTATGCTCACGTCGTCAAGCGCAGTCATTGTGGCAAAGCGCTTGGTTACATTCTGTGCTTCGAACAAGGGCATGATTATTCCTGGTTTAATTATTGGAAAGCGAAATTCAAATATATAAAAAAGGTTGACAACAATGGATATCATCAGTCAACCCTTAAATGAAGCGTGTGAACAATCAGGAAAAGTAGTTCTTTACCCTGTCGAAAAAACCTTTATCGTCAGCATCTGGTTTTGGGGTAAAGGTAGCTGAACTGCGATACTGTTCAATAATCTTTTGTTCTTCCCTGGTGAGGTTCTTTGGGATCCAGACATTGACATTCACAAGCAGGTCACCTCTGCCATAGCCGTTGACATCAGGCAATCCTTTGGCTCTCAGGCGAAGTATCTTACCACCCTGTGTCCCCGGATCGATTTTGATTCTCACCCTTCCATCTATTGTCGGCACCTCAACATTAGTCCCCAGGATAGCGTCAGGGATACTGATAAACAAATTGTATATCAGATCGTTACCTTCACGTATTAATTCCTGGTGCGGCTCTTCTTCAATAAGGACGATAAGATCACCGTTCATGCCTCCTCTTCTGGCTGCATTTCCTTTGCCTGAGACCGACAGCTGCATTCCCGGAGAAAGGCCTGCAGGGATAGAAAGCGGGATGACCTCCTCGGCCTGGGTTATTCCCTCACCGTAACACTTATGACATTTTTTAGATATTACCTTGCCCTCACCTCCGCAGACATTGCATGCTGCGGTGGTTTGCATCTGCCCGAGGATAGTGTTCATAACCCTTGTGGTATGACCTGTACCCTTGCATGCAGAACATGTTGTCACGTCATTGTCAGAGGCAGCACCGCTGCCGTGACATGTATTGCAGGTAACATACTTTGTTACTTTGATCTTCTTCTCTGCGCCGTTTGCAAACTCTTCCAGGGTAAGCTTCACCTTCACCCTGAGATTTGTTCCTTTGTTTACATGCCGTGATCGTCCTCCGCCCCTGCGTGAGCCGAAAGCCCCGCCGAAAGCATCACCAAAGATATCTCCGAAAGAGGAGAAGATGTCCTCCACAGTCATGCCGCCACCAAAGCCGCCGCCCATGTTATTGCCCAGGCCCGCATGTCCGAACTGGTCATAGCGCGCCCTCTTCTCATCATTACTGAGAACCTCGTAAGCCTCGGCAGCCTCCTTGAATTTCTCCTCAGCCTCTTTATTGCCCGGGTTCTTGTCAGGATGATACTTGATAGCCTGCTTTCTGTAGGCCTTCTTTATCTCATCCTTGGAAGCGCTTTTATTTAAGCCCAGTATTTCGTAATAGTCTCTTTTCGACATCTTTTTGGTTATCCGCTACTTACTTATTCTCCGACGACCACTTTCGGGAAGCGGATCACTTTATCATTGAGCATGTATCCCTTCACGATGACATCAATAACCTTTCCTTTTTTTGCCTCATCCTCAACAGCAATGTTGGTGACAGCTTCATGGATATCAGCATTGAAAGGTGTATCAAGTACATCCATCTGGCTGACGCCGTTTTGCCTCAGGAAGTCGCCCATCTTATTATAGATAAGCTGAAGGCCTTCCTTAACGGCAGTACAGTTTTCAGTATCACGTAAAGAATTCATAGCCCTGTCAAAATCATCAATGACCGGCAGGATGGTTACCAAAACACCTTCTCCTGCAGCTTTGGTCAGTTCAATTTTTTCACGCAGAGTCCTCTTTCTGTAGTTGTCAAATTCTGCTGAGAGACGCAGGTATTTATCCTGCATTTCTGTCAGTTTTACTTTTAGTTCATCAATTTGTACATTTTCACCTGCAGGTGAGCCCTCCTCAGTGGCGGCATTCGTTTCTGTGGCATCTGCCTCCGTAGCCGTCTTGTTTACAGCACTATTATCTCCTGATACAGACTCGTTATGACTCTCTTCGTGACTCTTCTTTTTCACCATGATAGAAAGATTTTTACTATTGGCCTTTTAACAAAATGCCGGCCATAATAACAAACATGACAAAGTGTCAATATTATAGAGTGAAGGCTACTGCCTCAATCTCCACGAGGAAGCCATGATGGAGACCTGCAACGGTGAGGATTGACCGGGCCGGCTTAACAGGGCCAAAAAATGAGGCATAAACCCTGTTTATCTCCTCCCAGTGTTTTACATCGACAGTGTAAATGGTGGTCCTGGCAATGGTGGTGATATCGCCTCCTGCAGCCTTGACAATATTTAAAACATTATTTAGTGCCTGAAGGGTCTGTTCACTTATGTCGTCCTCCAACTTGTCGCCTGTCAGAGGTTTGACGGGTAGCTGACCTGATACGAAAATAATATTCCCCACTACTACTGCCTGAGAGTAATGACCTCCCGGCAGTGCAGCATCATATGTGTTTACTGAGGTAATGTTCATAGTTCTAGTGGCCGTTTTTATGTTTTTTCTTTCCCATCTTTCCTGACCTGCCCATATACTTATCCTGCGGCCTTCCCTGATACCTTCCCTGCTGTGTTTTGCTTTTAGGTTGTACAAGTAGCTCTTTTATGTCTGCCATCCTGAAGTTCTCAGGGACCTTCAGGCGTCCTCCGGAAATGTCAGAGAGATCTCTGATTATTAGTTCATCTGCAACCTGTGCCTTATTCCAGGTGAGATAATCTTTCTTCATCTGGTTAAGGATGAGGGTTGTAAGATAGTCTTTCTCCTCTCCATCGTCCATGGCAGCTGCAGCCTCTATAAGGGAAGGTACTATCTGGCCATAATGAGCGTATTTTGTCTCGCCGTTGTGGTATGGCACCCTGTTTGGCTTGGCATTTAGTTTGTTCCTGTCAGGGGGAGTATAAGGAGAGTCGACTGTCAGGTCAAAATCAGCAATTATCATCAGATGATCCCAGAGCTTGTGCCTGAAATCAGTAACATCCCTGAGGTTAGGATTCAGATTTCCCATTATCTGTATAACCGTGCGGGCAGCCCTGTTTCTTTCTTCCGTATCCTCTATAGTTTTGATATGCTCTATCATCTTCAGAACATTCCTTCCATATTCTGGCAGGGCCATCCTTTTCCGCTGTGTATTGTAATCGAAACTCATCAATTGAAATTTTGGCAAAACTACTAATATTATTTGTCTTTATGATCCTCTGTTTGCCAGAGATATGAAACAACCTCAGACCTTCTTTTTGCACAAAGACCGAATGCCCTGTTACCTCAGTCAGAGTCCGAGGAGTTGTATAGCCAGTCCTGAAACGACAATTGTGGAGCCGGCAATGACATTTACATAGCGTTCTACGGGCTTCATGTTAATATGGCTAAGTCCAAGCCTGAACGCCAGCACCACCGCCATCATTGTGCCTATTGTAGCGACAGAAAAGAGTGCAGAGACCAGGACAACACCACTAAAATTATTCTCTGCGGCCGGATACATAAGCAAAGGTATCAGAGGTTCACATGGACCGAGGACAAATATCAGGAAGAGAATCCATGGGGTAAGATTCTTCCTGTCAGAAAGGTGGATGTGTGAGTGTCCGCTGAAATGATCATGTTCATGTTCATGAACAATGCTGTCAGTGTGACTGTGCAGATGTGCATGTTTCCTTTTACGGTATAGGCTTCGTAAGCTGATAAGGGTATACACAAGTCCAAAACTAATAAGCACCCATGCTGCAATATTTCCCCTGAATGACTCAAAGAACTCAAGTCTTGAAAGGGATAATCCTGCCGCAATACCGATGAAGCCCACAATCACCGAGCTGAGGACATGTCCGAGACCGCAGAGGAATGTAATGAATAAAGTTTTACGGATACTCCATTTTCTGGCTTCACCCATAACAATGAAAGGCAGATAATGGTCAGGACCAATAAGAGTATGAACAAACCCTATTGTTACTGCTGTACCGCTAAGAAGTAAGATTGACCCCTCCATGAAATCAGATATGATAAGGCAAAGATATAAATAATCCGTTCACTGCTATCTGGCCACCTCAATCCAGCTATCACCTGCATTTATCAGTTCCCTGAACCCGATATTTGATTCGTACAGCAGTCTGCGAGCGTCATTTAAAAACAACTTCATTGCTGTGTAATCTGAGGGAGACTGGAAGAATTCCGGATTACCCTCATACACTGAGCAGGGTAGAATCCGGAATTGTCTTTTGCCGTTGATCGTCGGAGTATAAACCCAGGTAAGCATGTAGCCTGAGGAGGTTACTTTTACTTCACCGTTGCTCTTCGTGAGTTCGAACCTTGTCATTGCTCCTCCGTCTGTTCTTCTGCGGCGCTGGTTTGAGACGAAATTGCCCATAGACCAAACCACCGGGCGTGACACACCTGATGAGTCTGTCAGATAAGTCATTGGTTGAATGACATGAGGATGTGATCCGATTATCATATCAGCGCCAGCGCGGAAGATTGCCTGTGCCGTCTTCTTTTGCGCAGGGGAGGGTAGAGTGTCATACTCATTACCCCAGTGAACGAAGACTATTTTTATGTCTGCATTTTTCTCCCTTGCTTTTATGACATCACCGGCGATGCGCAGGGTATCAATATAAGCCACTACCGGCGGAGGGTTGACCACAATGCCATTGGTGCCGTAAGTATAGTTGATGATGGCAATACGTATACCGTTCTCTGATATCATCAGAGGAGACAGAGTGTCACGGGCTGCACTGCTCACCCACGTTCCGGTGTGAGGTATACCTAGGCTGTCAAGAACCTTTAAGGTACGGGTAATGCCTGTACTCCTTCGATCAGCGCTGTGGTTGTTGGCGGTAACAAGGATATCAAACCCGGCTTTCTGGCATGACGCTGCCAGAGCATCAGGTGCACTGAAGGCCGGATAACCGGTATAGGGAGCGCCTCCAAGTGTTACCTCAAGATTTCCAATGGCTATGTCTGCCTCACTGATGATCGGGGCTATATAACCAAAGACATCATCAAAGCTGTAACTGCCGGTTGAATCATCAAGTGCTGATGAAAGCTGCATCTCGTGACACATGATATCACCGGCAAAGAGAAGTGTGATGACAGTGTCAGGCTGTTGTGCAACGAGCATACAGGGAAGGAAGGCTGCTGCAAGTGAAAATGATCGGTTAGCTCTTCTCATGTGTCAGGTTATTGAATTACCCGTTCCAAAAATAGTCATATCTTAGCAACTGTAAGCATTACTCCAATTATGTCGGAATTCATCAACTCGGAGGTATTTACCTTCATACTGTTGCCCCTTTTCATCTTTGTGGCACGAATCATTGACGTTTCATTGGGAACTCTGAGGATCATCTTCGTTACAAAGGGCATGCGACATATCGCCCCGCTGGTTGGTTTCGTTGAGGTTCTGATATGGATCATTGCCATAAGCCGTATCATGCAGAATCTTGATAACTGGGTGTGCTATGTCGCATACGCCGCCGGATTTGCTTCCGGGAACTTCATTGGGATGCTTATCGAGGAGAAACTGGCTATTGGCCATGAAATGGTAAGAGTCATCACACGCAAAGACGCAACCAATCTTATCAACGAGCTCAGGGAAAAAGGGTATGGGGTCACTTCGGTCAGGGCAGAAGGAATTGACGGTGAAGTGGCTGTGATATATCTTATCGTTCGCCGGAGCATGATTAAGGATGTTCTCAGTATCATCAATAAGAACAATCCCCGTGCATTATATACAGTTGAGGCCATCAAGTATGTCAACAGGGATATTTTCCATAAATCGGAGGAGGAACGGCAGCGTGGCTGGCTGATGACCCGAATGTCAAAGAATGGACGTCGGTAACCTTCCTCTGTCCCATGCAGGCTTGACTACACGGATAGAATCTACCTCAGGGCATGATGCCATCGATTTTAGTATGCTCCTTTATATGTCTCTGTTTGCTGTCAGAAGGTCTCAGACCCCTTGTATATCTTTGATCCCTGCAAAGGAACAAGATATCCGCTGAATTCGACACGTCCGCCCCAGTTTGATGATACCACTGCAGAGGCCATCTCGCCGGTAGCATTTATATTCATCATGATCGTCAGGCTGCCAGAAGAGGAGACCGTTTGCATTACAATGTTATATGTTTTGTGCTTTCCCTTCTGCTCAACCTTGAATGAGGCAATCTTACCTTTAATTGTTATACCTCCTACACCATTGTAACCCAGTCCTGATTCCGACCCCATCTGCACATATGCCTCTTCGCCTTCAACGGCTACGAAGTTTATACTTGAATTTACATTTATGAGGTTTCCACCGCGTCCCCTTATCTCGTCAGCCTTAAGGACAAAATATCTGGCCTTTATAGACTCTGAGGTATTAACAATAAGCATCTTTTCGAACATCTCCTTCTCCTGCTTCTTCAGTGCCTTTTTATCCTCTTTTGCAAGAGGTTCATCATACTGTGCCATACCCGCCACTGGTAGCAGCAAGGAGATGGCTATTATTGCCAGTACTTTCATATGTAATTATTTTTAAATGTTTACCCGTTGGAGTAATACAAGAAATGTACCATTTTGCCCTTGTGATGCGTGGCAACCTTTTTTAATCCTCACTTTCGTTTTCAGGAGACAGGAAGAGAGCGAAAGTACTTATGTGAGGCATCGCCCTTGAGGAGGTTATTGAGAGTCTTATCTCATCCGCTTTCACCGGAGGAAACCGCAAAAGCCTCTTATATCCAATGGTTGTACCTGTGGCAATTGTGTCCCACTGATTGTCTGAGCGTGCTTCAATAACGAATTTCTCCACCCTTTGGCCCCTGGTTATATCCTCCTGCAGCATGGCCACATCGAACCTGGCAACTATTGCAGGCACGAATGAGGCCACATATGATCGTTTCGGGCTCCATGAAGTAGTATTGTCACCATCAGTTGCATTAGAGGCTCCCCGGCCATAAGGTCGTGAGCCTTTGAGCAGGTCGGTGCCATACAGGTCATCAAGCCATGCTCTCATTCCAAGAAGGCTTCTGATATCATTTTCATGAATAAGCCCGCGGTTGTCAGGAGGCACATTCAGGAGCAGCACGGCATTGCGTCCGACAGAGCTGAAATATATATCGATAAGTTTTTCAACATCCTTGACCAGGCTGTCCTGTGATGCATGCCAGAACCATCCCGGGCGGATCGAGACATCGACTTCGGCAGGGTACCAGTACACACTTCCTGCCTTTTGCAGAAGTTCGCTGCTGCCCAGATCGCGTGACATGGCATCTATCCCCAGCGATTCGTTTATGGCAAGGCTCTCCGTGGTACCGCCGGGGGCAAGGGCAGTCACGCTCCATTCTGTTTCACGTCCGTAACCTGATTCAGTACCAACCCATCTCACATCTTCACCCATAATAGCCGTCACAGCGTCAGGCTGCAGCTTACGGATGAGGTCATAGAAAGCCTGCCAGTCATATATCTGTGTGCGACCGTCAGGGCCCTCGCCGTTGGCACCGTCAAACCACACCTCGTCTACTTTGCCATACCATGTGAGCAGTTCTGTGAGCTGCTCGATGTAGAAACGGTTGTAAGCAGGAGAATTGCCGTAGCTCTCCGCATTTCTGTCCCATGGAGAGAGGTAAACGCCGAACTTCATGCCGTATTTATCACATGCATCCTTAAGCTCCCTGATCACATCGCCCTTCCCTTCCTTCCATGGGCTTGAGGCCACAGAATGGGACGTCGTTTTTGTTGGCCAGAGGCAGAAGCCGTCGTGATGCTTGGCCGTTATAATAACCATCTTCATTCCTGCCTCCTGCAGCACTCTTACCCACTGGTCGGTGTCAAGAGACACAGGATTGAACAGGGCCGGTGACTCGTCACCGGCACCCCACTCCCTGTCAGTAAAAGTGTTTACCGAAAAATGCAGGAAGGCAGTCATCTCAAGCTGTTGCCACTCCAGCTGCCTCTGATGAGGAACGACTCGTGCGGCCATGGCTTCCTTCACTCCCTGGGTAGGTTGTACAGGAAAGACCAGCGACCCGGGATAGAGCTTTTCATTCCTGTCATTGCAACATGAGAAACATGCCATCATCACTAAAGCAGGCAGCCATAGTTTCATTATCTGCTATCTTTATTTTTTCGATTTGACATACTTTAAGTTCCTGAATCTGAGCGCTGACCAGTCATTGTCAACCGCCACCTGGCTCACCGCCCTGAAGCCTGCCTCAGCTATCGGTTCCCATCCTTTGTCACGGTTTATATCTGAGGTGATCTTTTTTGAAGTTCCTTTAGGATATACCATCCAGAGCTTGCCGTCGCTGCCAAGGTTATGAATGCATGAGGGCCCCAGCATTTTAACATCCTCTGACCCTGGGGTAAATGCGACCATAAAATTATACAGGTAACGGGCGTTGATGGCAGTGTCAACCTGAACGCCGGGAAGAAGCTTCTCCATCCTCTTTATAAAACCGGCAGGTGCGTTAAGTATTGCAATACGCTCCTGGTCTGTGTACCTGAGCTTTCTGAGTATATCGTCCATCTGTCTGCTTCTGACTTATCAGCAACAAATATACAAATTACAGACAATGTGGCTTAAGGTCGAATTTTTGGTTATTTCCAATAACCGTTGTACCTTTGTGATGTCGAATCGGGGTGCCTTAAATAACAGGCTGAGATCATACCCTTATAACCTGATCCGGGTAATGCCGGCGTAGGGAAAAGAGTAATCATTTCCGGCTTGGTGATCCACCCTTACTTCTGACAGTTGAAGAGTTAATTTGTAAGTGCTATGATGAGGCGTCTGATTTTTTTCGCATTAATTGCAATTACAGTCACAGCTGAGACATCCGGACAGCAGTACCGTGGATTCATAAAAGGCCGGGTAACTGACACCGGGGGTAATCCGCTTGCGGGCGCCTCAGTGGTAATTGAGAGCCTCGGTGCTGGTGTTGCGAGTGATAATGACGGCAACTATATCCTTCGGGGTCTCAGGGAAGGGAGTTACTCAATGCGCATTACATTTACCGGTTATGAACCATTTGATACAACTGTTGTCTTAAAAGGCAATGCAGTGGCTGATGCTGTCTTGAACGAGGCACTGTTCGTTACAGAGGAGGTGATAGTCAGAAGCAGTCGTGCCGGCAACCGCACTCCCATGGCACATACAACTGTGGAGGCATCAGAGCTCAGAAAGAATGATATGACAAGAGACATGCCCTTCCTTCTTTCACTTACTCCGTCAGTTGTGGAGACCTCTGATGCCGGCAACGGCATAGGGTATACCTCTCTAAGGATACGCGGTACCGATGGAAGCAGAATAAATGTCACCCTTGACGGCATACCACTCAATGATTCCGAATCGCAGCAGGTCTTCTGGGTTGATCTTCCTGACCTTGCCTCGTCGACGGGAAGCGTACAGGTACAGCGTGGCGTGGGCACCTCAACAAACGGTGCCGGGGCATTCGGAGCATCAGTGAATATAAGTACCATCACGCCACCAGCCGAAGCCGGTGCATCAGCAGAAATGTCTGCAGGATCATTCAATACCCTCAGGGCTTCGGCCAGGACGTGGACCGGAGACATGGGAGAGAGGTTCAACATGATGATCAGGGCATCTCATATTTCAAGTGACGGTTATATTGAAAAGAGCGCCTCCGATATAAGCTCAGCCATGATAACAGGTATATGGTCAGCACCCTCTGACAGGCTGAAATTTAATTTTATCACAGGCAGTGAAAGAACAGGTATCAGCTGGTGGGGCGTACCACAGGAGATGCTCAGCGTAAACAGGAGATATAATCCTGCAGGTGAATACACTGACAGTGATGGTGAAGTGCAATACTATGATGATGAGACCGACAACTATAAGCAAAACCATTACCATCTTTCGTATACACATTTGTTCAGCTCGATGCTCGCTCTGAATGCGGCACTTCATCTGACGACCGGCCTGGGGTATTATGAAGAACAGAAGAGTGACCGTGACCCTTCGGAATATGGTCTGGACGGACTTACTGATAACGGGGTTGAGGTTACAGAAACCGATATGGTACAGAGAAAATGGCTTGACAACAACTTCTACGGGGCAGTATGGTCGCTGGTAAGGTACGGCACTGCGGCTGAGTGGACCCTCGGCGGCGCCCTCAACAGGTACGACGGTGATCACTTCGGAAATATCATATGGATGGAATATCCGGGTTCTGTCACCCCCGGATACGAATGGTACAGCAACAACGGGCGCAAGGATGAGTTTAATATCTATGGGAAGGTGACTCTAAAAGTTACCGGCAGTATCAGCGGTTTTGCCGATATGCAGTACAGGCAGATTGACTACCGTTTCACCGGTGCTGATGATGATATGAAAGACCTAACCGCCAGCCATCTGTTCAGGTTCATCAATCCAAAGGCAGGCCTCTTCTGGTCTGACGGAAGCGGCAATGATGCATTTCTTTCCGTATCAGTTGCTCACCGGGAGCCGACACGGTCTGACTTCAAGGAAGCTGCAGGTGATGATGAAGCCACTCCTCAACCAGAGAGGCTTACCGATTTTGAGGGTGGTTACAGCTTCCGAAGCGGCTCAATGGCCCTCAGTGTCAATCTTTACTATATGCAGTACCGTGACCAGCTCGTCCCTACAGGAAGGATCAGCAACACCGGGTATCCTGTGATGACAAATGTGCCCGAGAGTTTCAGGACAGGCATAGAGTTGTCAGGAAGCTTCAGGCCCGTTCCAATTGTTGCAGTGAAGGCGAACCTCACCATGAGCCGCAGCAGGATAAGGGATTTCAGGAACTACTATTATAATTACAACACTGCTGACTGGAGCGAGGAGTACCTTTATACCGACCTCGGTACTGTTGATATAGCCTATTCTCCGCGCATGACAGGGTCAGCAGAGATAGAAGTGAATCCGTTGAAGAGATTGTCGCTCAGACTGACAGGCAAGTATGTAGGTAAGCAGTACTTTGATAACACCATGAACAAGAACAGGATTATTAATCCCTATTTCGTAAATAATTTTTCGGCTGCTTATAAGATATATTTTAAAGGTGTGGAAGAAATGGCCTTTCACCTCGCGGTAAACAATGTTTTCAATAGTTTGTATGAGAACAATGCATACGGTGGCATGTGGAAAGAAGACGGTATTGAGAAGACGTGGGCTTATTTCTTTCCTCAGGCGGTTATAAACTTCAGTGCCGGGATCTCTGTGATATTCTGATGGAAATGAACGAATGGCTTGGTGAGCATATGTTGGAATTATTTGGTGCGGTAACAGGCATCATCTATGTCATTCTCGAGATAAGGCAAAACATCCTTCTCTGGCCGCTGGGAATTATCACATCGGCAGTCTATATCTGGGTTTTTGGCCAGAAAGGTTTTTATGCAGGCATGGTGTTGCAGGGTTACTATGTTGCCATAAGCATCTACGGGTGGTACAAGTGGCACAGGCCAAAGGCACTGACCGATCCGCCGGCTGGCGGAAGCGTCAGTGGGGCAAGTGGCAATGTAATAAGTGTAGATGGAAGGACAGCCCTCTACTGCCTTCTCTCGGCTCTCTTGCTGTGGGTTTTGTTGTGGTACTTGCTTGACAGGTGGACTGATTCACCGGTGCCACTGTGGGACGGCCTGATAACTTCACTCTCTGTTGTGGCCACATGGATGCTGACAAGAAAATATCTCGAACAGTGGTATGTGTGGATAGTGGCCAACTCAGTTGCAGTTATCGTATATCTGAAAATGGGAATGTTTCCGACAGCCGCACTGTTCATGGTCTATTTTGTCATGGCTGTTATTGGCGTGAGGGCATGGAAAAGGAAGTCAGCAGCAGAGATAAATTAAGAATTAAGAATTAAGAATTAAGAATTGAATGTCATGAACATAGGCCTTATGACCACAGGACGTAGCGCAGCGTCAGACCTTCAGACCTCAGACCTTCAGACCATAAATACAATCAACAATGAAAACAATATTACTTGCTGACGGCTCCTTCCCGGTAAACCCTGTTCCACTGTCTCATCTTGCTGAAGCTGAGATGATCGTATGTTGCGACGGTGCTGCAGAAAAACTGGAAAGATACGGGCGTATACCTGACGCTATTGTCGGCGACCTTGACTCTATTTCTGATTCACTGAAGGAAAAATACAGCGACAGGCTCTTTCCCGACGACGATCAGGATACCAATGACCTGACCAAGGCTGTCAAGTGGTGCGTGGCGAACGAAATTACCGAGGTTGTGATCATTGGTGCCACAGGCATCAGGGAAGATCATACCCTGGGCAATATCTCATTACTTGCCGACTACAGCAGCATGATAAATGCTATCATGCTGACTGATACCGGGTCATTCAGGGTCTATGACCGCAGTGTGATCATAGCCTCTCACCCGGGGCAGCAGGTATCGCTCTTCAGCATTGACAACAAATTGAAGATTACTTCTACGGGGCTGAGGTATCCTCTTAACAATCTTGCACTGGGGTCATGGTGGAGGGGAACGCTGAATGAAGCTGTAGGGGAATCATTCAGTCTCAGTTTTTCAGATGGCCAGGTCATTGTGTTTCTGAAGTATCCGGAGCTGAGCCGGGATGGGGCAGAATGATTCCGGCCCTGTCAAAGCCATTGAATGTTCAAACATAATTTTTATATTAACAGTCTAAAATTAAATGTCATGAAGAATTGTCAGAGGTCACTTATTGTCCTTATATGTATCGTTACATTGTTGTCATGCAAGCGAGACGGAGGCACGCGGTCTGAGGATGCAAAATCCTTTTTGTTTGAAGAATACACAATCATGCAGCTTCAGCAGGGCTATGCCAACGGTGACTTTACCATAACTGAGGTGGTTCAGGCTTATCTTGACCGTATTGAGGCCATCGACGACAACGGTCCGCATTTAAATGCAGTATTGCAGGTCAATCCTGATGCATTGACCATTGCCGCAGAGCTCGACAGGGAGCTGAAGGATGGCAAGATAAGAGGTCCGATGCATGGCGTGCCGGTGCTTCTCAAGGATAATATTGACACTCATGATGCGATGGAGACAACGGCAGGATCAAGGGCGCTGCGCGGATCACATCCTGCACAGGACAGTTATGTGGCGCAGAAGCTGAGAGATGCCGGCGCTGTTATCATCGGCAAGACGAACCTCAGCGAGTGGGCCAACTTCCGTGGTAACCTGTCATCGAGCGGATGGAGCGGTGTCGGAGGACAGACAAAGAATCCTTATATCCTTGACCGCAACCCTTGCGGCTCAAGCTCCGGGTCAGGTGTAGCCGTATCAGCCAACCTCTGCATGATTGCCATAGGTACAGAGACCAACGGCTCAATAGTATGCCCTGCAACCGCCAACGGCATAGTAGGCATCAAGCCTACCGTGGGGCTGCTGAGCCGCAGCGGCATCATACCCATCTCATTCACCCAGGACACCCCCGGCCCAATGGCACGTACGGTGAGCGATGCAGCCATTGCGCTGGGCGTAATGACCGGCGTCGATCCGGCCGACAGCAAGACTGCCACATCAGAAGGTAAATATCTTACTGACTATACCCCCTTCCTGAAAGAGGATGGACTGAAGGGAAAAAAGATAGGCTGGTACACCTCAGCCAGGGGGCAGCACTTCAAGGTTGACACTCTGATGCAGAAAGCGGCAGATTTTATAAGAAGCCAGGGAGCCGAGGTGGTGGAAATCGATAATATCTACAGCAGTGAAGTATCCTCCCTCTCATTCCAGGTTTTACTGTATGAGTTCAGGGATGGACTAAACAAGTACTTTGCATCATTGGGAGAGGCTGCTCCTGTGAAGAGTGTTGAGGAACTTATCGAGTTCAATAAAAGAGACTCGATCGAACTAAGGTATTATGATCAGGAACTGCTCATTGAGGCACAGAAGAAGGGTAGTGTTGAGTCACAGGAGTTTCTTGAGATCCTCGGTAAGATGAACCGGCTTGTCAGGGAGGAAGGCATTGACAGGGTGATGGCAGAGAATGATCTTGACGCCTTTATGGCACCGACAGGGTCGCCGGCATGGAAGACCGACCTTATCAACGGCGATGCTTTTGTTCTTAGCAGTTCATCTCCGGCAGCGATATCAGGCTATCCCAATATTACAGTACCGATGGGTTTCATTGACGGACTTCCGGTGGGTATATCGTTCTTCGCGAAGGCATGGAGTGAGCCGCAACTGATAGAGATAGCTTATGCTTACGAGTCAGCCACTCGGTACCGCAAAGCCCCTGAATTTATGCCGGAATAGGATCGTCAGTCACCTCTCCTGCTTTCAGAAGATATTTATGGACCTCTATCTGTGAACGGATGGGGTTACCTGTTACCTTTACCAAATTATTAGACTGTGTTTCATCAAAGATCCTTGCCTTAACTGTATCATTCCACTGAATCTCAAACACATCCCTGATCTCCTTTCTGATTGATTCATCATAAACGGGGCATGTGACCTCGATACGGCGGTCAAGATTTCTGGGCATGATATCGGCAGAGGTGATATAGACCAGTTCATCCCCCCCATTGCAGAAGATCAGGAATCTTGAGTGTTCAAGATACTTGTCAACTATGCTTATTGCCTTCAGATTTTCCATGTCACCCTTCGCTCCGGGAACAAGTGAAAGCATGCCCCTGACGATGAGTCTGATCTTCACCCCGGCAGAGGCTGCCTTATAGATCTTGCCTATGATCTCCTCATCAGTCAAGTTGTTTATTTTAACATATATATATGCTCTCTTCCCGGCTTTGGCATTCTTGATTTCGTTCTCAATGAGCATCAGGAGCTTATTACGCAGGTAAAATGGTGAGAGCAGCAAATGGTAGAACTTTTCCTTCCTGTAGTTGGCAACAAAGAAGTTGAAGGCCTTGACTACCTCATTGGTGATTTTCTTATCCGCGGTAAGCAGGAGGTGGTCAGTGTATACTCTGGCAGTCTCCTCATTGAAGTTACCGGTTCCGACAGCTGCAAACCTTTGTACCACATCGTTCTTTACCCTGGTGATCAGGCAAAGCTTTGAATGAACTTTAAGTCCCGGCACTCCGTATATTACCTTGACTCCCTCGTCGAGCAGTTTTTTCCCCCAGATAATGTTTGCCTCCTCATCAAAGCGGGCCTGAAGCTCGACGACAGTTGTAACGCTCTTGCCGTTTCTTGCTGCATTAAGAAGGGCATTTATTACGCTGGAGTTCCTTGCGAGCCTGTAAAGTGTTATATCAATTGAAGTTACATTAGGATCTATGGAAGCTTCCCTGAGCAGATCTATGAAATGATCAAACGGGTGGTAGGGAAAGTAGAGCATCAGGTCCTTCTTTTTAATCACCGAAAGGATACTTCTGCCTTGATTAATGTCATGATGCAGAATAGGAGTCAGTGGTTTGTATCGGAATCTGGCACCTTCAGGCTGGTCGAATCTTATCAGATCCTTCAGGTTATGATATCTGTCGCCGGGGATAATTGCATCATCGGGCCCGAGATTCAGCTTTCTGGTAAGAATTTTAAGCAATTCCGGAGGCATGTTTCTGTCATACACGAGTCTTACTGCGGTTCCTTTTTTACGTTGCTGAAGACTTTTTGATATCTTCTCTATATAGCTCTCAGAGATATCATCGGCGATATCAAGTTCTGCATCCTTGGTCAGCTTGATTGTGTATGCAAAAATCTCATCGAACTGAAAGATGAAGAATAGTTCCTTCATCCCGTAACGTATTACATCATCGAGAAATATGATATATTTTCCGCCATCCCTTTCAGGCAGGAGCAGGAACCTGGGCAGGATGCCGGCGGGTATTTCAAGCAGGGCGTAGCGCTTTTTATCGGTTATTGAATTCTTCAGTAATATGGCGAAATATATGGCATCATCAGTCAGGTTTGGCAATCCGCCATCCTTGGTGAGGATCAGAGGCATGAGTCTTGTGCGTACCTCCCTGTGAAAGTATTCCTGGACGAACAGAGCCTGTTTAGCGTCAAGCTGCTGTTCATTTATTATGTGGATGTTTTGTTTATTAAGTTCTTTAAGCAGGTGCTTATAGACCTTCTCGAAACGTTCATTTTGTTCAAGCACTATCTCGTGAACTCTCTTAAGGGTAGTTCTGGGGTTGTAACCCAGTATAATTTTCGACTTGTTACCGAAGAGTGACAGCCTCTTCAGTGTCGCCACCCTTACCCTGAAGTATTCATCGAGGTTATTGGAGTAAATACCAAGAAATTTGAGTCTCTCGACAAGAGGGACGTCACTGTTCTCAGCTTCCTGAAGAACCCTCCCGTTGAATGAGAGCCAGCTAATTTCCTTTGGTATATAGGCCTTGCTCATAAGCGAGATTTGGGTTTCAGGAAATAGTCGGTTTTTCCGCTCCCCGGTTCGATTAAGTTCCATTTGTCGGCCACGAATGAGAGGCAGATTATACCCGTTTTGGGGAGTTCTTCGGTGACGCCTGAATTTAGTGCTCTCGCCATATCGGAGATTAGTGAATTATGGCCGAAGAGGGTGACAGTGTCATGATCTTCACTAAATGATTTGAAGAATGAGATTATGTCATTTGAGCCGATTCCGGAATAGAGCTCGCTGCAGAGCCTTATCCTGTCATGATCAAGACCATATGCTTTGCTGAATATTAATGCAGTCTCGTATGCCCTGAATGCAGGGCTTGTCAACAACAATCCCAGTTCCTTCTCCTTTGACTTAAGGATGTTCGCCATGACTTTGGAGATGGTTTTTCCTTTGGTTGTAAGTGATCTTTCGAAATCAGGAAACTCAGGTGCCTGAGCTTCGGCTTTGCTGTGCCTGACAAGGATAACCTTTTTAATCCTTTTTACCTTTTTGCGTGTCTCTTTCATTTTCAATAAAATAATAATTAACATCGTCCGAAACAGGTTCCCATCTCCCTTGCCTGCAGCACCATCGGGTCATTAGCCTCAACCAGCTTGACCTTGCCTGCAACCTCTGAGAGGTCAATTGAGGAGATAGAACCGTTCCTGTGGGCAACCATCTTTCCATATTTACCCTGGGCTATCAGGTTAGCCGCTGCGGCGCCAAACCTTGAGGCAAGGACCCTGTCCATCGGTGATGGGGTTCCGCCTCTCTGTATATATCCTAACACTGTCTCCCTTGTCTCGAGTCCCGTAACACTCTGTATCTTCCTGGCAAAATATCTTCCCGGTGACTCCTCGTTCTCAGGAACCTTGATTCCTTCAGCTACAACAACTATGGAATAGGGTTTGTTGTCATTGGCCCTTTTTGCCAGGTATTTCATGATTACATCCTCATCATGGGCAATCTCAGGTATAAGTATGACATCACCTCCGCCGGCCATGCCTGAATAGAGTGCGAGCCATCCGGCATTATGGCCCATTATTTCGATTACCATAATGCGCTTGTGCGAGTTTGCTGTTGAGTGCAACCTGTCAATTGCCTCGGTGGCAATATTTACCGCTGAATCAAATCCGAAGGTTATATCAGTGCCCCAGATATCATTGTCGATTGTTTTGGGAATTCCGACGACGTTAAGCCCATTCTGCGACAGCATGTAAGCCGTCTTCATCGTTCCGTTCCCCCCAATGCATACAAGGCAGTCAAGACCAAGCTGTTCATAGTGTTCCTTAATAAGTATCGGTTTTCGGAGTTCGTTCTTTGGCTTGCCTTCACTTTTAAAAGGTTTCTCCCTCGATGTGCCAAGTATTGTTCCTCCAAGTGTAAGAATGCCAGACAGACTGTGCTCTGTAAGCTCCATATACTCCTTGTGTATCAGGCCTGAGAAGCCGTCGCTGATACCAATCACCTTCATCCCGTATTTTACTATGGCTGTTTTACCTACGCCCCTGATAGCTGCGTTTATTCCCGGACAATCGCCTCCGGCGGTTAATATCCCTATTTTCTGAGGTAACCTTGTTTTGCCCATTTTGTGTTGTAAATATGATCCTGTACAATTTCTTTCAAATGTATCAAAATCATTGCTCATTAGCAATTCGTTGCTGCCGAATTACTTGGGGCAAAAATAAGCAAAGTTCTCCCAGGAGGAACGGCATAATTGTTACAAATGTGTAACTTTATCGGGCCTCCATCGGTGATGACGAAATGGAAACAGACCTAACAGTACTTAAAGAAATCAAACCTGCACTTTCAGGTTATCTCAGGGAGTCACTGGCCTTGCTGGGGCAGTCGCCGTTTCCTGATGACGATGCCATACACGATATAAGGGTTCTGATGAAGAGGCAGAGAGCAACCGTCAGGTTGATAAGACCGCTGCTTGACGAGGTTTCATATAACCGTGAGTATGTTGCCGGGAGAGAGGTAGGACGCATCCTGAGTTCATGGCGTGAGACATCTGTCTTGCGTAAAACCGTCAGGGAGCTCCGAAAGGAGCATCCTGAGCTTTTCCTGAGGCTCAAGAGTAAAGAGAAGATAGTGGAGATGCTTCGCAAGCCCTATTCATCATGGGAGATGGCTGCGGAGAAGAGTACAGCGATAAAGACCATCGGCACACAGCTTACAAGGGCACTCTTCAGGGTACGGTTCCTGACACTGGATAATCCTGATCTTAAGCTGCTCTCAGGTGAGCTTGAAAATAACTATCTGATCGCGGCCAGGGCATATCTTGACTGCAGGAACAACCCAAAGCAGTCACTGCTTCATGAGTTCCGGAAGAAGACAAAGACATTTCTCTACCAGCTATGGTTTTTCCGTCCCCTTAATCCTTCAGCAATAAAATCACTCGAGAAAAAGCTTGATTTCCTCACTCAGAACCTGGGCAGATTCAATGATCTGGCACAGATCATGGAGCAGACGGGGTACAGTTATCAGCAAGATAACGATCCTGCGATGGATGAGCTTGCAGTAGTGATAAGGGACAAGCAGGACAGGTATCTTTCAAAAGTATGGCCGGAAGCCTACCGGATCTTCTGTCCAGGCAAGATGCTGCAAGACCTTCCCGGATTTAAGTATCTGCCTGGCCGTCTTGAAGCTGAATGATCCTCCGTACCATCGTCATCAGTTGCATCCTGTTCCTCACGTTGGTTTTGGAATAGATACGTGATGTATGATCTTTTACGGTCTGCAGGCTTATAAACAGCTTGTCGGCTATCTCCTGGTTACTCAGCCCGTTGCAGATCTCCCTGATTATGTCTGCCTCCCTGGGTGAGATCTCATTTTTTCTGCAGAACTCGTCCAGGTTTTCCTGCTGATGACCCTGATCTTCCCTATGATATGTCTTCGGGTCAGCCTGGTATGTCAGGTATACAGGCAGGAGGGAGGTGACAGCAAAGAGCAGGAAAACAAATGCAAGTGCCATCCATACTGAATGGGGCAGGAGCAGGAGCACTGCGGCCTGTGCCACCGCTCCTGCAGCAATAATTGCAGCGAGACTACGCCTGTCGGTCTTGCCGGATGAGGGAGCCCGGCCTGAGACAATGAGCCAGGCAGTTATAAGTGAGAAGAGAATAACAGATCCGCTGTAATAGTATTTTATCAGGGGCATCCCTTCGCTGTACTCCATATCACGGGTAGCAACACCCAGGGATACCAGCAGTCCGAAGTTGACCAGCAGGAACAGTGCAACCAGGTAATTGCTGAACCTGTACCCGGCATATTCTGAACCAAACCGCAGAAGCATCATCCATCCGAAGACAAGGAAAGGCATTCCCATAAGCAGTGATACCACCGACACTGTGGAGAGCAGGTCAGGGGTGAGCTGGCTGCCAGCCACCGTCACAATTATAAACTGCCCCCATACACCATAGAACCCGAAGGCGAAAATGAAAATGATATGATAAAACAGCGACCTCATGAGCGGAAGAGGATGCTCCCTGATAAGCCGCGAGGAGAGCAGGATGCTGCCTGATGCCAGTGCTGCGCAGAAAATAAATATTATTAATACTGCTATCTTCATTAGATTGTATGTCTAAAGCATTGAAAAACAGTCACTACAAAAGTAGTGCCCCACATACTAAAGTAGGAATTTCAAAAAACACTACTAAGGTATGAAATCCATCCAAAGAGTTGCTTTTAGATTTGCTTCATCAAATGATTTTTTCTGAACAGTAAAAAGCAAAAAAATGGAAACACAAAACACTTATCGTCTTATTCCATCCTTCCGGGCTGCTTATGGCACAGGGTGGAATGTCATGACTGACAATTTTCTGAGACTTTTCCTGGTTGTGATCATTCTCGGAATTCTTGTCACTCCGATGTCATTCTTTAATGTGGATTTCAAACCCGACAAATGGGACTTCGATCATTTTAACTTTGATCCGGAGGAGATGTTCAGGTATGGTGCCTTTGGAGTCGCCGCCGCATTCATGGGGTTAATGGGTCTTCTGTACTATTTTCTTCTAATGCCTGTATTCAAGTATGGTGGAAAGATGATGTTCGTACAGGCTGTACGCCGTCAGACTCCCGACTTTGACATGCTCATCAGCGGATTTCGCAAGAATTACCTTAATATAATCCTTGCTAACCTGCTTGTTACTGCATTGGTAGGTATAGGGATAGTATGCCTTATCATTCCTGGGATCATAATAGGATGCCGGCTGGCATTTACAGCGTACCTGGTAATGGACCGCGGTCTTGATCCTATTCAGGCAGCCGAGGAGAGCTGGAAGCTTACCCGCGGACAGGGTTGGAGGATATTCCTTATGGGTTTTGTCGCCTTCTTCATCTACATCGCAGGATTAATCTGTCTTTTCATCGGCGTCCTTGTATCGGATATGTGGGTTAAAACTTCGTTTGCAACCCTATACCATTCGGTATTGATAGAGAAAGGATTGTACCAGGTTGAGGCAGCTCCTGTAGCAGAGGCATAAGCAGAAGAGATCAGAGCTTTGTAAGCTTCGCAAACCGCAGCAGCAGTTTTTTGGGTCCGGCTGGTCCGAACTCGATGACTGCTGTTGTGTTTGGGGCTTCACCCTCAACTGATTTCACAACTCCCTCTCCGAACCGCTCATGCCGTACACGGTCGCCTGATGCCAGAAGAACTGACGGAGCGCTGATTTCCGCTCTTTGAGTGTCCCTGGCATTTGCCACCCTGATCAGCTTTTTATCGGAGGGCTTTGCAACAAACGCGGCCTCTTTCTCGCTCACGCTCTTTGTTGCGTATCCTGCTGCCTGATCGTGAATCCTTCCCGTTGAGTGAGGGTAGTGGAGAAATTCAGCCTCAATCTCACCTATGAAACGGCTTGGTGAAGTGCGTTCAAGTGAGCCCCATTTGTACCTGTTCAGGGCATAGCTCAGGGTGACGCGTCTGCAGGCGCGGGTGAGAGCAA
The DNA here is from genome assembly GCA_025455395.1 of Bacteroidales bacterium. Taxonomy (GTDB): domain Bacteria; phylum Bacteroidota; class Bacteroidia; order Bacteroidales; family VadinHA17; genus SR-FBR-E99. Next base: position 26,797 of record JALOMO010000027.1, on the reverse strand, counting down.
CATAAAACAGCCTGCGCTCTTCCTCGAGTTCGCGCGGATTAAACAGGTTCATGGCCGACGGGAAGAGATTTTCCTCGAGCCCTACTATGTAGACATATTTGAATTCAAGCCCCTTGGCAGAATGGATTGTCATCAGAGTGACCTTGTCACGCTCCTCCGGTTTCTCCCTGTCCTGGTCAGTAAGCAGCGATACTGACTGCAGCCATGTCGCAATGTCGGCAGGCTCATCGTTGGTGAGAGCGGCCTCGGTGAATTCCTTGATACCGTTCAGCAACTCCTGGATATTTTCAAGCCTGTCAATGTCTTCAGGCACCTCTCCCTGTCTCAGTTCTGTGATGATTCCGCTGGCAGCTGCCATCCTGTTTGCCATATCGTACGCACTTGCTGTCGGAGCTGATGAGATGAATGGCATTACCAGGTTGGTAAAGGTTGCCAGTTTGGACCTAAGTGACGGCTGCAGGTAAGTTGAAGAGAGGTCTGAAGAGGATAGTATGGACCATATGCTTACATTCAGACTCAGGGCGAGATCGGCAAGCTTCTGTACCGTTGTGTCACCTATGCCCCTTTTAGGGTAGTTGATGATCCGTTTCAGGGCCTCCTCATCATCAGGATTTACTACTAACCGCAGGTATGCTATCAGGTCACGGATCTCCTTCCGTTCATAGAACGACTGCCCGCCAAAGATCTTATAGGGAATGTTGCGCTTGCGAAGCATCTCCTCGAAGATACGTGACTGGGCATTGGTGCGGTACAACACTGCAAAATCCTTCCAGTCAAGACGTTCACGAATGCGGGTGTCAAGGATGTCAGAGGCGGTGACTATTCCCTCTTCACTGTCAATTGTCGTCTGGACAACCCTGATCTTTTCACCCACCTCATTTTTTGAATAAATAGTCTTTTTTATTTGTCCGGCATTCTTTTCGATAACACTGTTTGCCGCGTTTACTATTGTCTGTGTCGACCGGTAGTTCTGCTCAAGCTTGAAGATACGGTAATCAGGGTAATCGTTCTTAAAATTGAGAATATTCTCTATACGGGCACCGCGGAATGAATAGATGCTCTGCGCATCGTCGCCTACCACGCACAGGTTTCTGTGAAGCTCAGACAACTTATGGACAATTATGTACTGGGAATAATTGGTATCCTGGTACTCGTCAACAAGGACGAAGTCGAATCTTTTTCTGTATTGATCAAGCACTTCGGGAAAGTCACGGAAGAGTATATTGATATTCAGCAACAGGTCATCAAAGTCCATTGCATTGGCTTTAAAGCAACGTGCGGCATAATGCCTGTAGATGGTTGCCATCTCCGGCACCCGCGAAGCTTTGTCTGTCTCAGTTATCTGAGCCACCGACCCGTACTGTTGTGCAGTTATAAGGTTATTCTTTGCATGTGAGATGCGGGCGGCTACGGCAGCAGGCTTGTAGACCGAGTCATCAAGATTCATCTCCCTGATAATGGTGCGCACAAGGCTCCTGCTGTTATCCTGGTCGTAGATGGTAAAGTTACTCTTATAGCCCAGGTAATGCCCGTCGTTTCGCAGAAAACGTGCAAACACCGAGTGGAAGGTGCCCATCCAAAGGCTGCGTGCCGTCTCATGTCCCACTATCCTTATTATCCTTTCTTTCATCTCACCTGCTGCCTTGTTGGTAAAAGTAAGCGCAAGGATGCGGTAGGCCGGTACACCCGACTGAAGGAGATGAGCAATACGGTATGTCAGTACGCGGGTCTTGCCTGAACCGGCACCGGCTATCACCATTGCCGGGCCGTCGGTGTTGATGACAGCAGCCTGCTGGGCTTCGTTAAGTTCTTTCAGGTAGTCGCGAAACATATTCGGGAAAGCGGCTTTTCCGCATCAAAGATAAGATTACCCACGGTAGGAGCGACGAAGGGATATCATATCAGGCTATGAAAGTTTTCAACACCCTTAATACTAACCACTCAGAGAGTGAATGCTGATCAGGGCAACGTTTTTTTATTAGTTTTGCATATGATTTTCATCTATTAATCCGTTTAGTAAGGGTGTCAAGGCTCCTGATCCTCATATTGATATTATTGTCATTTGCATCGCAGGCACAGATAACTGCTCCAGGTAGCAGCGCAGTGCGCATGACAACCTATCCGGTAACGACGAGGCATGACCCTGTCTTCATCTCACCGGTACTCTCACTGCCACCAGTCCGGGCGGGACAGCACCCTTCATATTTACCTGGACCAGGTATGACCAGGCAGGAGGAGGTTTTACAATCCCCATGCCTGGTGGGATGGGCAACAGCTCAACGCTCTCCGGGCTGCAGGAGGGAGGATACAGGGTCAGAATAACAGATGGCGGCACATACGATACGATACTTTACGCATGGGTGAATCTTGATAATCCCGTCGCCAATGCCGCACTGCTCCATTACACATGTGACTACGTTGCCCTTGACGGAACAGTGGCACCAGACCACTTTAACTATTACGACCCTGCCACGGGAACAGCACGACGTCTTCCCAACGGCGTGAGACACCTCTGGTCCTCAACACCTTCATCGACAATTCCTTTTCCTGACCTCGCCGTTGATCCGATAACATTCTCTCCTCCCCTGGTTGACGTGAGGTATATGCTACAGGTCACTGACAGCTTCGGATGCGTGAACACATCATCATTTGACTATACCTCCATACATGTGAAGTCAGAATTCACTGCCGAGCCTGTTTCGGGAGAGGCGCCGTTGAAGGTGTCATTCACAGATAAGTCAGTCAGGGGTCTCTTATATATGTGGAAGTTTGGTGATGACTCACTATCCACACTCCCAGACCCTGGGATTCATACATATTATATACCCGGCACTTACGAGGTTACCCTGATTATTGAAAGCGAGCTGACATGTCGCGATTCATCAAAAGTTACAATTACGGTTGAGCCGTCAACACTGCAGATACCAAATGTCTTCACCCCGAATGAAGACGGCTACAATGATTATTTCGTTCCCGAAAAAAAATCACTGAGGTACATTGATGTACAGATCTTCGCCAAGGGTGGACAGCGGGTGTATCATTATGAGGGTAGTGGGGAAGCACTTCTCGACTGGCAGGGGTGGGACGGAAAGGTAAACTACAGCGACCGGCGTGCCCAGGCAGGTGCCTACTATTATGTGATCAGGGCCGTGGGGTATGATGACATTGAGTATGCCGGAAAAGAGTACCGGGGCACCCTCTACCTGTTTCGATGAAGGAAGCCGGAGGGCGGAAGACGGAAGACCGAAGACGGAAGACCGAAGACGGAAGAAACAATTCGACAATCGCAAATCGCAAATCGCAAATTCTGCTGGCTCCCTGCCCCTTGCCCCATGCTCCTTGCCCATGTTTCTGGCTCTCCATTCACCGGCATTTTCCGCACTCTGAAAGAAAAAAAATAAATATTTAACAGAAAAAACTTGCAAAACTAAAATAGTTTTCTGATTTTTGCGCCCGATTATGTTGCAAAAGGATGAATCAGGAAGAATGCGATGACAGGATTATTACAGGTGCTGCTGAGTTATTCAGGGTAGCAGGCATAAAAGCCGTAACCATGGATGATATTGCACATACGCTGGGAATTTCAAAACGCACCATATATGAAAAGTATGGTGACAAAGATGAACTCCTTCTTGCCGTATTGAAGTGTATGGTCTTCAGGCAGAGAAAAATGGTTGAGGAGACAATCAGATCGTCACCCAATATTATTGCCGCGATCTTCAGGATGATCAATATGATGAGGGAGCATACACGGAGCATGAACCCGGTAATCTTTGCCGACCTTAAGAAATATCACAGTAAGGTACTGGAAAAAATTAAGGAGAGCTGTGAATTACCTGATTATAAGGGATCAGAAAATATTATAATTAAAGGAATAGAACAGGGTCACTTCAGAAAAGAGATAGACATTGAGATAGTCAGCAGGTGTTTCCAGGGTCTGGGAGAAATGATATCGGATGTATCAAAGTTTCCTCCTGAGAAGTATCTGCAGCGTGATCTCATTAAGAACGTAATGGTGAGCTACATGCGTGGTATCTCAACTCCTGCTGGAACAGAAATAATCGAACAACTTGAAAGGGATTTATAAACACTATTATATGAGACGATTGCTATTATTAATTAGTATTTCAGCCTCCCTGTGGGGTATCAGTGTATCAGCACAGGAGGCACCGGCAGCATTGTCACTGACAGTTGAGGAGGCAATGCAGTATGCTATTGAGAACAACAGGAATGTTACATCGGCGCGCTATGAGCTTCTTGCTGCCGAGAAGGGTGTATGGGAGGCTTATGCCTCAGGGTTGCCAACCGTTGACGGGAGCGTGTCACTCGGAAACAATCTTGCAATTATGACAAGGATCATTGAAATGAACGGGCAGCAAATGGCATTCAAATTCGGGACTCAGTATGATCTTGGATATGGTGTACAAGCTTCAACCGCTATCTTCAATGCTCCATGGATTGTCGGAATACAGACTGCAAAGCTTGCTACAACACTTGCAAGTCAGGGGTTGAAACTGACTGAGATAGATACGAAGGAATCGGTAATGACTTCATATTATCTGATTCTGGTGAATGAAGAGACAATAAAGATCATTGATGCAAACATTGCCGACCTCGAAGAGACAATGGTTTCTACAAAAGCAATGTACAGTGTTGGTATGGCTGAGGCAACTGATGTTGATCAGATCCAGGCTAATCTTTCAACACTTAATAATACAAGGGCCTCGATGCAGCGAAACCTGGAACTGACAACCAATATGCTCAGGTTCGTGCTCGGGGTTGAAAGAACAACCGAAATAAAGCTTACAGAAACCCTCGACCAGGTAACTGAAACGGTAAATGTTGAGGCACTTCTCGCTGAGGATTTCGATATAAATGAGAATATTAACTATCAGCTTATTGAAAGTCAGTACCAGATGTCGGAGCTTGCCCTGAAGGGTGCGAAAGCTGCAGTTCTTCCTTCCCTTGGTGCTTCAATTTACTACAATCAGGCCGGAATGGGTGATGAGCTGAATGACCTTGATTTTTATCCCAACTCAGTACTCGGATTCCAGTTGCAGGTGCCTATTCTTGCCAGCGGTCTGAGGACATCAAGGATCAAGAGGGCAAAGATTGATCTGGACAAGGCGGATAATAACCGTGCAATGGTATCAGATCAGTTGCTGTTGCAGGAAAAGCAGCTCCGTTATAATCTGATAAGCTCTAACGAGCAGTACAGGAGTCAGAAAGAAAACGTGGATGTAGCAGCCAGGATACTGCAAAGCTTTGAGAACAAGTATAACCAGGGAATGGCATCCAGTCTCGAACTTACACAGGCTAACAGCAACTATCTGACAGCCCAGAATAATTATCTGACAGCCCTTCTGAACCTGCTTCAGACAAAGGTTTCCTACGACAAACTGATGAACAAGCTTTAGTAATAATTAATGAAAACAAATAATCACAATACAATGAATCGCTCTAGTTTATTTTCCGTTATTCTTACGGGTGCCATGGTTATGACTGCATGCACTCCAAAAGAGAAGCCTGCTGCAGCCATGACGGCTGAGACTGTCGCTGCCGTTCCGGTAAGGGTCATCCCGGTGTCAAAGACAACAATTGCAAGGACAATTGATTATACAGCTACCATACAGCCGTTCGAGGAGGTCAATATGGCTCCTTCAACACCTGGTCGCGTTGACAAGATATATGTCGAAGTGGGGGACAGGGTACAGAAGGGGCAGAAGCTCTTTCTGATGGACCGTACACAGTATTATGCAAACAAGATACAGCTTGCGAACCTCGAAAAGGATCTTGCAAGGATGGATACCCTTCTGAAGGTCGGAAGCATCAAGGAGCAGACCTATGACCAGATGAAGGCGCAGTATGAAGTTACAAAGACCAATGTGGACTTCATGGAAGATAACACCCTCCTTGAGGCACCCTTCGGCGGGATAATTACCGGCAGGTATCTTGAGGAAGGAGAGCTCTACTCAGGTGCTCCCACACCTTCCGGTAAGTCAGCTGTCGTAACCCTCATGCAGATAAATCCTGTGAAGGTAATGGTAAGCGTCTCGGAGCAGAACTTTCCTCTCATTAAAAATGGGATGAAGGCAAAAATAACTGCTGATGTATATCCTGACAAGGAATTTACAGGAAGAATATTCCGTGTTCATCCTACAATTGACCAGATGTCAAGGTCATTCAGGGCCGAGATAGAGATACCGAACGGCAACGAGTTACTGAGGCCTGGAATGTTTGCCCGTGTATCAATTGACATGGGGCAGGCCGAAGCCTTTGTGGTACCCTCAAATGCTGTACTGATACAGGAAGGTACTAACGAGAGGTATCTTTTCGTGGTAAATGAAGGTGTGGCCCTGCGGTACCCGGTTAAACTGGGAAAGCGATTTGATGAAATGGTAGAGATTGCCGAGGGGGAGATCCGAGAAGGTGACAACCTTATTATCGAGGGTCAGGCACGCCTGATCGGCGGTCAGAAGGTGGAAGTAGTGAAGTAGTGTATAATTAAAGATTAAGACCGCAATGAGTATATATAGCAGTGCAGTAAAGAAGCCCGTAACCACGATTCTGATATTCGTTATCACGATGGTTATGGGGTTGTACTCGCTGACGCAGTTGTCCGTTGACCTGTATCCGGAGATCGAGCTTCCGTTCCTCTCCGTTTACACAAGTTACCAGGGAGCAAGTGCATCAGACATTGAGACAAACATAACGCGTCCGATTGAGGATGTGCTGAGTTCAGTCACAGGGCTGAAAGAGATGACATCCACTTCAAGTGATAACGTCTCAGTAATATTTTTACAGTTCGAGTATGAAACAAACCTGGATGAAGCCTCAAATGACATCCGGAGTAACCTCTCATTCATTGAAAACTTCCTCCCGGAAGACGCAGAGGACCCCAACATCCTGAAATTCAACTCTGCCATGATGCCAATAGTCTTTTACGCTATCACGGCAGATGAGAGTTACCAGGGTCTGGAAAAGATCCTTGATGAGAAGGTTGTGAACCCCCTTAACCGTATTGAGGGTGTTGGAAGCGTTTCCCTTTCCGGCGTACCGGGAAGGGAGATTTACGTGGATGTCGATCCCCGCCGTATGGAGGCTTATAATCTCACCATTGAGCAGATAGGTAATGTCCTGCGTGCAGAAAATATAAACATGCCATCCGGATTTCTTGAAATGGGTGCAACAGACTACCCGATCCGTGTACAGGGCGAATTTCAGGAGAGCGATATTATAAAGGATATCGTTGTTGGCAATTATGCAGGCAATGATATACTTCTCAGTGATGTAGCAGTTGTATCGGACACAATCAGGGAATCGAGGCTGATATCAAAGATTAACGGAGAAAGGGGCATGGGTCTCTTTATCCAGAAGATGTCAGGCGCCAATACCGTTCAGGTTTGCCGTGACGCTGAGAAAGAGCTTGAGAAACTTGCGAAGGATCTTCCGCAGGATGTAAAGATAGAGAAGCTGTTTGACTCGGCAGAGTTCATCAGCGGCTCAATCAATAACCTGACAGAGACCCTCATGTATGCAGGTATCTTTGTCATACTGGTAGTCCTTTTCTTCCTCGGTCGGTGGAGAGCGACATTTATCATAATCCTGACAATACCGATTTCTCTGGTCTTTGCCTTTATTTACCTGTTTATTACCGGAAATTCAATAAACATCATTTCACTGTCATCACTCTCAATCGCAATCGGGATGGTGGTCGACGATGCAATTGTGGTTCTGGAGAATATTACGAAGCATATTGAGCGTGGCAGCAGTCCGCGTGAGGCTGCTATCTATGCCACCAATGAGGTATGGCTGGCAGTAATCATCACCACCCTGACCGTAGTGGCGGTATTTTTCCCGCTTACTTTCGTAACTGGGCTGACCGGCGTTATGTTTTCACAGCTTGGTATGATTGTTTCAATTACAATTGTCGTATCAACTTTTGCAGCAATTACCCTAACCCCGACGCTTGCGGCCAGATTGCTGAAGCTGAGCCCGTTGAAAAAAGATGCTCCTCTATATACATGGGACGGGTCAGTACATAAGTTTCTTGACTGGATGGATGGATTCTACGTGAAATCACTGAACTGGGCCATACATCACAAGAGGATCATAATTGCCATAGCTGTCATTGTGTTTGCCGGGTCAATGTCACTGCTGAAATATGTCGGTAAGGAGTTCATGCCTGTGGCTGACGAGTCTAGATGTACTGCAACGGTTGAATTGCAGACAGGTACCAGGGTTGATAATACTGTTATTGTTGCTGACAGGATTGATTCGCTGGTGATGGCCACCGTTCCTGAAGTAAAACTTATTTCCACCAATACAGGTAATGATGACAGTGGCGGGTTCGCCTCAATATTCAGCCAGGGAGGGACACATGTCATTCAGTATACATTTTCCCTTGTTCCGGTCAGTGAGCGATCGAGAGGCGTGGAAGAGGTTGCTGAGAGCATAAGGCAGATAATGGCCCCTATGCCCGAAATAGTCAACTATTCTGTTTCTACCACTGACGATATGAATATGGGCGGAATGGGCGGCAATACTGTCAACCTGGAGGTTTATGGTTATGATATTACACAGACAAACCTCGTGGCAGAGGAAATGGCATCGAGGATTAAGAATATCGAAGGAGCCAAGGATATTCAGATTAGTCGCAAAAGATCCAAGCCTGAGCTTCAGGTCGTCTTCGATCATAAGAAGCTGATGATGCACGGGCTCACTACTGCCCAGGCATCTGCAATGATTAAGAACAGGGTTGACGGGCTGACAGCAACGCGCCTCCGCCAGGCAGGTGACGAATATGATGTTGTTGTACGATACAAGGAATCTGCACGTAACTCAATCACTGAGATTGAAAATCTGGGAATAGTCACTCCGGCAGGACAGGTAATAAGGCTGGGTGAGATAGCAGATGTCAGGGAAGCCTGGACCCCTCCCAATATTGAGAGAAAGCGTAAGGAACGTATCGTTACCGTTTCGGTCACACCTTATAAGAGATCTCTGAATCTTATTGTAGCTGATATACAGAAAGAGCTTGATCAGGTGTCATTGCCTTCCGGTGTAATGGTCGAGATATCAGGGGCCTTTGAAGATATGACTGAATCATTCATGGATATAGGGTTACTTCTCGTAGTCTCGCTGCTGCTGGTCTATCTTGTGATGGCTTCTCAGTTTGAGTCACTTAAGATGCCGGTGATAATTATGCTTTCGATTCCTTTTGCCTTCAGCGGTGTTGCCATTGCTCTCTTCATCTCAGGAGAAAGCCTGAACCTGATTGCAGGAATCGGTGCTGTGATGCTGATCGGTATTGTTGTGAAGAATGCCATCGTACTGGTTGACTTCATCAACCTCACACGTGACAGGTCAGTAGAGTTATACGAGGCAGTTCTCATTTCGGGAAGGTCAAGGCTCAGGCCAGTGCTAATGACCTCTCTTACAACCATCCTTGCCATGTTGCCGTTGGCAGTGAACCCCGGTGAGGGGTCTGAGCTCTGGAGACCTATGGGCATAGCGGTTATCGGCGGACTGGTTTTCTCTACCATGGTTACCATGATACTCGTTCCTGTGGGATACGTCCTCATTGCCCGCAGAGGGGAAAGGGACAAGAAACACAAGGAGGCATTCAGGGATATGAAATTTCTTGATGACATTAAAGAGTAAACTTTAAAAAGGATAGAAATGAAAGCTGTAATGATAATATATAACCTGGCACTTACCGAGAAGGTTGAGTACACACTTGAGCATTTCGGTATCAGGGGCTATACACAATGGGACAATGTAGAAGGAACTGGATCAAAGACAGGCGTTCCACATCTCGGTACTCACACATGGCCTGAGATAAATGGTGTTGTGCTTACGTTTGTCGAACCGGAAAAGGTGGCACCTCTTCTTGAGGCTGTCAGGCGTATTGATGCCATCAACGAAGAGGTTGGCATAAGGGCATTTGTCTGGGCCATTGAACAAACGGTCTGAGACATAAATGAACAGGTTGCAGTGACGCCTCTACAGGGCGTCACTGCTATTTTATATGTTATAAAACATTATTCCGGACCGCAAGTTTTTTTCTGCTACCCTTTATAAGGATAGTTAAAGATTCATCATTCATTTGTGCCACTAAGAGGTATTCCCGAAGGGGTCAAGATCTCCCATTATTGATTATTTTTGTACGGGGTTGAATATTCACATTAAAGAACCATATAATGAGAAATCTGTCAATAGTTTTATTTATTGTTTTTGGATTGGTGGCTGCTTCTTGTGCTGATAATAAAAACAGTCAGAAAGTTACAGCTTCGGAAAACAAGGTAACATCATCAACAAAAGTGGCTCTTGATCCTGAGCTTCAGGCTAAGATAAGCTGGGTTGAAAAGGGAACAGAGTGCTACGGTATTGTCATCGGTTTCTTTGCTGACGGCAGCACACTGGGCAAGGCTGTCAAATGCAGAGTCATTGCCATTAAACCTGACAAGATAAAGATGAAGACTGTCGAGAGCGTCAGTCTCCTTGAAGGTGAGGGCTGCGACAAGATGGGCCTGGCTTATGGCGATACCTGGTGGGAGGAAGATGGTGATATCTTCAAGACCAGGGAAGAAGCTGAGGCTTTTATAAAGGATAAGGGCTGGGCCGGAAGGAATTAATGGCAGGAATGCGTAGGGTGAAGAATCGATCACTCATTTTAATTTATCTGTCACCCGTCAGGGATGAGTGACCAGGAGCTGATAAAGGCCATTATCAGGGGTGATAACAGTGCCATGCGTGAACTGATATGCAAGTATCAGGACCTGGTGCTTAATACTTGCTATAAGGTTTTGCGATCACGTGAAGATGCTGAGGACATATCGCAGGAGGTCTTTATTGAAACATTCCGGTCAGCCGCAGTCCTGAGAGCTGAGGATGACATATCTTACTGGCTTTACAGGGTTTCGCTTAACAAGTCAATTAACCACCTCAGGAAATCACAGAATATTCTTTTTCGTTCACTTGTTCAGATTGAGGCCCTTTTCGGACATGGTGACCTTACAGGAAGTCTCACGGCACCTATGTCTGATGATCATCCCGGTGAGACACTTGAATCAGCCGAGAGGCAGGAGATGCTTGCCAGGGCGGTAGCCGCGCTGCCTGCCAGGCAACAGAAGGCATTTATCCTGCATCACTATGAAGATATGCCTTATAAGGAGATATGCCAGGTTCTCGACCTTTCATTGTCTTCTGTAGAATCATTGATATTCAGGGCTAGGGCAACCCTGAAACGTAAGTGTTGCCCCCCTTCCACGGATCAATTGCGAAACAAAAATCTTAAGATATGATACCTGAAAGATTCAACAGGATTTTATTATGGCTCAATCTGATGCTGCTGCTCATCATCACTTCTGCCGTTGTTACCTTTTTAATTATGAGATCATCATCTGCCGGCGGTAAGATAACTGACCCGGTGGCTATGAACTCAATGGAGATGCTCCGTACTGAACTGGGATTGGATGGTGAGCAGTACCGGAAGGTGCTTGTTGAAAACGACCGTACGCTCAGGACTTACAACCTCGTGCTTGATATGCTGTGCGAGACCAACGTTGCAATGATAGAAGAGCTTGCCCGCCCCGAATCAGATCCGGCAGTGCTTGACAGCCTGGCAAAAAAAATCGGGACACTTAACACATCTCTCAGAAGACATACAAGCGACTATTTCGTAAATCTGAAGGCAATCTGCAACGAGGCCCAGCAGCAGAAGCTGACACTTATATTCAAGCAGATGATGCAGCTTGAGGATCAGTGCAAGACCTGCAATAAAATTGATTGTCCAAGGAGAGAACGCATTAACAACATCGGAAAATAATTATCACTGTTCCGCAAGTTTATACTATTAAAGTTGTCTTTTTAGCATATACATGTTAATTAATTAACAAGTAAAATCAAAACAATGTCAGACTTTATATCAGAAATATCAGGTGAGATTCGAAAGGAGAGGATAACAGCTCCGGAATACTTTGCCGACGATATCATGAAAAGGATAGCTGTTGAGAAGAGAGGCGGCCTTGAGGCTATGTCAGGATCTTCACGGGTACTTCTTATCGCAATGATTTTTGTTGTTTATTCCTCTCTTGGTGTTCTTGTCGGGGTTCAGAGTTATAAAAACCTGGCACCGGGTAATCATTCGCAACTTAAAAGTGCCCTCGAGGAACTTATGGATACCCACCACCTTAACCCTGATAATATGCAGGATCAGCTATTCAGACATTTTTACTCTGCATACTAACCCATAACTACAATTTATATTCAGACCATGAAAAAACAAAACTGGTACAAACTGATATATCAATTTGCGATTATCGGTATCCTTACTTTTATGGGCTTCCGCCTTCTCTTTGACAAAGCATATGCTCCTGACTTCGAGGCCTATTGTCCTTTCGGCGGGATACAGGCACTGGGAAGCTACCTTACCATGGACTCCCTGTCCTGTTCAATGACAAGCACCCAGATAATGATGGGCGTTGTGCTCTTTATAGGCATAGTGCTATTCTCAAGGCTATTCTGCGGATACATCTGCCCGCTGGGCACAATCAGTGAGTGGATAGGCAAGCTCGGCGATAAGTTAAAGGTAAGGATCACACCGACAGGCTGGGTCGATTATGCCCTTCGTTTCTTCAAATATGCACTTCTGTTTCTTACATTTTATTATACGCTGAAATCAAGCGAGCTCTTCTGCAAGAAATTTGATCCCTATTATGCGGTTGCATCAGGATTTGACTCTGACGTGAATCTGTTGTGGGCGCTGTTGGCTATCGTAGCCCTTGTGCTTGGTTCTTTCTTCATGAGGCTCTTCTGGTGCCGTTATCTCTGTCCGCTCGGAGCCCTCTCGGCAATTTTCAAATTCTCATATTGGTTCCTTGGCGTAATGGCATTATACGTCATTCTCCTCCTGGTTGGCCTTGATATTCCATATCTCTATCCTCTGATAGTGATAACTGCCGGAGGCTACCTCCTTGAGATTCTAAGGATGAAAAAGGTGAGGCCTGATCCGGTGCATATCACGCGCAACACCGAAAGCTGCATTGACTGCGGCCTGTGCTCTGAAAAGTGTCCCCAGGGAATTGATGTTGCAAATATGGTTAAGGTAACCCATACAGACTGCACTCTGTGCGGTGACTGTCTCTATGCCTGCCCCGAGAAAAACACTCTGCAGATAAACAGGAAAAACATGAAGTGGCTGCCGGGTCTGGTTCTCGGTCTGCTGATAATCCTGGGTATTACTGCCGGTACTCTGTTTGAGCTGCCAACAATAGCCCAGAAATGGGGTACGCCTGAGCAGATTGCATCTGCAGGAGTATTCGAAATGAGCGGACTGAAAAACATCAAATGTTTCGGCAGCTCTACTGCTTTTGCCAACCAGATGCGAAAAGTAAACGGTGTATTCGGTGTTTCAACATATGTTGCCAGCCATAGTGTGCACATCCTGTACGATACAACTCTCTATAATGATGAGAAGCTTCAAAAGCTTCTGTTTGTTCCCGAGAAGAGGATAATTGAGAGTGTTGCCAAAGAAGTCGACTCAGTGACTTACTATACACTTACAATCGATAAGTTCTTTGATCCGCTGGATGCTACATACCTTCAGCACCTGCTAGATCAGAAGAGTGAAGCATGTGGTTTCCAGAGCGAATTCGCGTGCCCGGTCATCATAAGGATATATTTCCCTGCCGGCAGTGAGCCTGACAAGGAGACATTGGTAAATGCGATAGAGTCGAAGAACCTGAGCTTTACATCCAACGGCAATGACTTCAACGTCAAGCTGCCATATAAGGTCATTACCTTTGAAGAGCCTGCAGCAAGAATATCAAAGAGAGAATATGCAGAGCAGATGTTCACTCCCACGGTGTCACATTTCAACGGATTTTCAAAGTATTCTCCAGACGTGATCATGCATTACGTTCTCAGAATGGGAGCAAATGCCTCACTGAAAGCACGCTACAGCTATCTTATCAGCCACCTTTCAAATGATAAGGGTGTAGTCGGGTTTGAAACTTCACTTGACTCGGCAGGTACCGAGGTCGGATCAGTAATATTCATTGATTCAATGACTACGGTTGAAAGGATCTACGCCTCTATCAACTCTGATACCCTTCTCTTCCATTATTCTGACGGACGTACAGGCAAGCTTGCCAACCCGTTCTCCTTCCAGGAGCAGGGCACACTACAGCCGACAACCGATAACCGATAACTGACAACTGATAACTACTCCAATGTACGCAATTGAGTGTAAAAACCTGACCCACTATTATGGAAAGAAGATGGTTTATGAAAACCTGAGCTTCAATGTGGAAGAGGGCAAAATACTGGGTCTGCTGGGTAAAAACGGGACTGGAAAATCAACGACCATAAACATTCTCAACGGATTCCTGCAGCCATGTGCCGGAGAGTGTCTCATTTACGGCGAGAACACACAGCTTCTCACTCCTGAGACAAAGAGAAGAATAGGATTCCTGATCGAAGGACATGTCCAGTATACTTTTATGAATATTCATCAGATCGAAAAGTTTTATTCCGGTTTCTACGAGGGATGGAACAGCGCCCCCTACTGGGAACTGATGTCAAAGCTGAAGGTAACACCGAAGCAGAAGATATCGAGCATGTCATGCGGCCAGCGTTCGCAGGTCGCCCTGGGGCTCATCCTGGCACAAAACCCCGACCTGCTGATACTTGATGACTTCTCGATGGGACTTGACCCGGGCTATCGCAGGCTCTTCATTGACTATATGCGCGAGTATGCCAAGGCAGAGCATAAAACTGTCTTTGTGACTTCTCATATTATACAGGATATGGAAAGACTGATAGATGACGTCATGATCATGGATTACAACCGGATTCTGGCGCAACAGCCGATTGACCAGTTCATGAACACCTTCAGACAGTTCAATATTTCACTTGCCGATCACAATGCTGTTATTGACTTTGACGGAATGGCGGTGAATATTGAAAGGGTGAAGGACAAGATTGAGTTTTATACCTATTCAACCGAAGAGGAGGTAAAAGGGTTTTTTAAAATGAAAGGCATCGCCTATAATAGCTTCGAGGAGGTTAAGATGTCACTGGAGGATGCTTTCATAGGCCTTACACGTAAATATTAAGAAAAACTGGAACATATGTTGAAATCGATTATATACAAAGAATGGATAAAGATCAGGCTGATTATTCTGATCTCATTGGGGCTGAGCCTCCTGGCCCTGATAAATATATTCCTGAAGGTGAGGCATGACATCTTGTTTGTTGATGCTGCCAACTACTGGTACTCATTCCTCTTCAGGGGTTCAGCATACTTCGGGATACTCAAGTTCCTGCCCTTTGCCATTGGCCTGGCTGTTGCTATCGCCCAATATATACCTGAGACGGTCAATAAGAGAATAAAGCTGACTTTTCACCTGCCTGTCTCAGAGAATGGAATTCTTATTTGGATGCATGCATTCGGAGCAGCCGTGCTGCTTATTCTTTTCCTGATTGTTATGGGTCTCTTCACTGCGGGAAGCGCAATTTTCTTCCCGTCAAATATGATCAACCCATCACTTGTTACAGTGACTCCCTGGTTCCTGGGAGGGATGGCTACCTATTTCCTTGTTGCCCTTATACTGCTGGAGCCGGTTTGGATATTCCGCGGACTTTATACAATTGTTGCCGCAGGTTTTGTTGCAATCTTTTATACAGGTGCGGCTATCGAGGCATTCAGGCCGGTGTTGCCGTTACTGATACTTATCACGTTATTATTGAGTTTTGTAGTACTGTTCTCTGGTTACAGATTTAGAAAAGGGGAGATGTAAGATGATTAAAGTTAGCAGATATATACTGGTTCTGACAGCCGTGCTTGTTGCTTCAATAGCTCTTCCGGCATTTTACTGGACTGTCTTTGAAAAGGTGCCCAGATCGCCTCAGATATACTACAGCTGTATAACACAGGATTTTGTTATTGCTGACGGAAGCAGGCGCACCGATCCCTCTGGCAAGGAGTTCACTTCCGATGAGTATGAAAGAGTGCTTCCCTTTTTATATTTCCGTCAACTGATGGCAGACGGTGAAATGCCTGATTCTATCAACGGCATCAAGATGGAGGCTCCCTCAATCAGCAGGGCCTCCTCATTCTACCGCTATACACCCCGTAAACTTAACTCGCCGGTACCGACACTCTACCCGATGCTTGAATCACAGAGTGGCAAGGTCAATCTGGCAATGCCAGATGATTATTTCCGGATTGAGAAAAGGATGGAGTTTATTGTTGCAAAAACGAACAGGATAAACGAAGAGAAGAGTGTACTTTTCACAAACGCCCTGATTGATGAGGATTTCGTTTTCCCTGCAAAGATCATCGCCGGTCTTCCGACTACCCGGAAATCTGTCGACGAAGGATACTTCGTTACTGACTCTGAGGGCTCATTATTCCATATCAAAATGATAAAGGGAGAACCATACGTCGTCAGGATTGAAACCGATGAAAAACTGGATATTGTATACATTGAGGCAGTTGACCTGAGAAGCAGGGAGTTCTATTGTTATGTTTTCACGCGAAATCAGGGTATCTTTGTAGTTATGGATGAGGTCTATGATCTCCAGAGACTTCCCGTTGACGGGTTTAATCCGGATATTCATGTTTTCAGAATAAATGCAGACCTCTTCAATAAATGTATAACTGTTCTGGGTGAAAACTGGTACCAGGCAATAGCTGTAGACGACATGTATAACGTTGTGGGTACACATAGCGAGGAGTGGGAAGGTCTCTATGAAAGACCAGAAGGTAAAGCCTTTGCATCCATCTTCCCCTTCGAGGTAAGGCTGAAGGATGACAACTCGGCTTTTATTAATTTCTTCTTCAGGCCATCGCCGGGTTTCAGGTGGCTGACAGTCAATCTTGTCGCGCTGATCATTGCTATTGTTCTTATCAGAAGAAGGGGATGGCCTTTAATGGCCAACATCCCTGACCTGCTGATAGTCGGCGTCACAGGTATTTATGGCCTTGCAGCAACTCAGTTTTTCCCCAACAAGTTCACTGTACGGAAACAGCCAAACAACAAATAACGGTACCTTGAAAAAGCTACTTTCAATATTGATTATGCTTCTTGCCGGGCTGACACTAACTGCCCAGACGAAGCATTCGATGAACGGTAAGGTAATCTGCAAGACTACCAATGAGCCGGTCATGATGGCTACGGTGGTAATAAAGGAGCTGAATATCTGGGCAACGACAAGTGAGGCAGGAGATTTTGAACTTCGGAATATTCCGTCCGGCACATATACTATCGTTGTCTCATGCCTTGGTTTTATCCAGCGTGAGGAACGTGTCTCCTTCCCCCTCGATTCGGAAAAGGTAAATATCCTGATTGACGAGGCGACACTGGCTATTGATGATGTGGTTGTCACCGCCAAAGAGGGCAGGAGACTCGCTTCCGGATCAATGATTGAGCAGGCCGCCATACAGCATGTCCAGCCTACTGACCTGTCAGATGTGATGCAGCTGCTGCCGGGGCAAATAACCCAGAACCCTGATCTCTCAAGGCCTAAGCAGTTGACCATCAGGGAGATTATTACTGAAGACGGGTACGGGGCCGACAATATGGCCAGCCTTGGAACACTACTGATTGTCGACGGGGCGCCCGTTTCAAACGACGCCAACATGCAATTCCTGAAGACTAACACTGTTGCAACGGGAATTACGGCCGGATTTGCCACTACCGCCTCCGGCGGAACAGATGTGCGGCAGATACCGGTTGATAATATTGAGACTATTGAAGTAGTAAGAGGTATAGCCGGAGTTGAGAACGGCGATATGCTGAGCGGAGCCGTGAAGGTCACCCTGAAAAAGGGACAGACACCATTCACTGCAAAGATTAAGATCGACCCGGAGATAAAACAGTTTTATACCGGAAAGGGATTCAGTCTGGGCCAGAAAGCCGGGATTATCAACCTCGACTTTGACTTTACACAGAGTTTTGATGATATAAGGGTCAGGTACAAGACCTTCAACAGGTTAAATGCAGGACTGATCTGGAACAACACCTTTTTCAAGACAGGAAGACCTTTAACCCTCAGCCTTTCAACCAGGGCAACGCAGACAATCGATATAAGCAAGAATGATCCTGACATGCTTGAGATTGAAGAGTATGAGGCAAACGAGAAAGGCTTATCAATGAACCTGAACGGTAAATGGGCGCTTAATTCGCTGCTCTTCACCAATTTAAATTTCATGGTATCAGGTAATATTCAGCATCAGGTTGGCCACCAGCTTGAACTGGAGGAAATCCCATCAGGGGCACAGCCCCAGCCTGTTGCACTCGAACCCGGTGAAAATGAGGTACCCATACTACCCTCAAACTACCTGAGCGACCTTACGATTGACGGAAAACCATATTATTTTGACAGTAAGCTTTCAGGAAACAGGTCCTTCAAGATCGGAAGCATGCTTAACAACATTGTAGCAGGGATAGACTGGAGATTATACGGGAATAATGGTGAAGGAAGAATCTATGACCTCTCCAGGCCTCCGTCACCAACCTCCAGCAGCGATGCCAGACCCAGGTCCTACAAGGATATCCCGTCACTCGGCCAGCTGGCGATGTATGCTGAAGAGAATCTGAACATCCCCATCGGGCAGACAAAGCTTGATCTTCAGGCAGGCGTCAGGTTCACCAATGTACAACCCGAGGGGTTATTCACCTCAGCCGAGGAGACCACAATGCTTGATCCGCGGTTCAACCTGCGTTATACATTATTTGACGGTGGCAGCAAATTCCTCAATAAACTTTCCCTGCGAGGAGGTTACGGCTTCTTCTCAAAGGCACCTTCACTGCTCTACCTTTATCCTGACCGGGCATATTGGGACAAAACGGGTCTGAGTTACTACGATCCCGTAGCCCAGAGCGGAACATTTGTTGTTACGACAAAGATCTTTGAGAATCCAAGGAATACATCACTTGAGCCTGCTGTGAATGAAAAAATTGAAGCAGGAATTGACTTCGGACTGGGAGGCACCGATGTGTCAGTAACATTATATTCTGAAAGAATGGAGAATGGGTTTGATTTTCAATCCTATTATGAAAACTTCATTTACAACAAGTATACACAACCTGTCCAGAATGGCCTTGACCTTTACCTGGTGCAGGGCTCAGGAGTCTTTTATATAGATCCGGGTACCGGAACAGAAGTGCAGGTACCAATGACTCAGGACACTGTGTTTGTCAGCTTTACATATCCTTCGAATGATAACATCGTCACTAAAAAGGGTGTAGAGTTTACAGTCGATCTTGGAACAGTCAGGGCACTCAGAACCTCATTTGTAATCGACGGTGCCTACATGTATGTAAAGAGACAGACTGCCAATACATACCTTCAGAAGCCTTCAACAGGATCCATTGGCGGGAAGGAATTTCCCTATGTGGCAGTTTATCCCGGCGGGAACGGCTCAGTTGATAAGAGGTTTAATACAAACATACGTACCATAACACATATCAAGGAGCTCCGGATGGTGGCTTCTGTCACAGCCCAGATTATATGGGTAGACTGCGGGATGAATGTTTATGAGGATACTGATGGTAATCCGCTGTTCTATACTGAAGAGCCTGTAGATGATGTTCTTACAGACAGAACTTATCCGAAGTATGTAAACCCCGTCGGCTACTATGACAGGAAGATGGAATATCATGATTTTGACCCTGCCCTCGCTGTCACGAAGCCATACTCAGATATGATTAAGAACTACAATACCCCTTGGTATTTTCTTGAGACCGGCTATCCGCCCTACTTCGTTCTGAACTTCAAGCTTACGAAGGAGATAACAGACATGGTAAATTTCTCATTCTATGCAAACAATATAACCAACTACTCACCGCTGCTTAAAGTATGGGGCGGTGCACCGGAGGTATACGCAAGGAAGAACCAGCCTCTTTACTTTGGAGCAGAAATTAAATTCAAATTCTAACTAATATCTATGATTATGAAAAAGTTAACTGTTTTGGCAATGATCCTGGTGGCCGGGATGGCATTGCTACCCTCATGTCAGAAAGAGGGCGCCAAGCTCTATGATGTATTAATAATGGTCTACTACCCGGTCGGGTACGGTATTAGCGGGGTTGCGGACCTTGAAGTAACAATCCAGAATACACTGAACGGACAGGAGACGATAGTCACCACAAAAGAAAATGGTACAGTTAAGGTTCCACTCGAAGAAGGCATCTATACCATTTCTGCCTCTCACGAAACGGATGAATTCTATTTCAACGGCATAACTGAAAATCTTACTGTTAATTATGACATTAATTACTGGGACATTAATATGATAGCCAGCTCAAAATCTGGCGGGCTTGTAATCAAGGAGGTCTATTACAGCGGTTCAAAAACACCAACCGGCTCAAACTATTACTCAGACCAGTTCCATGAAATTTATAATAACAGTGACGGGGTTCTTTACCTTGACGGATTATGTATAGGAGTACTTGAGCCAATTGGTACCACACCCTCAGCCTGGGTTAATCCGGACGGTTCACTTATGGACAGGTTACCGGTTTCATTCCATACCCTGATGTTCCCCGGGACAGGTCAGCAGTATCCCATTCAGCCCAGGACAAGCGTGGTACTTGCGCATGATGCCATTGACCACCAGACTGACCCGCTTGGGAACCCGAATTCGCCTGTAAACATGGGTGACGCACCGTTTGAGGCATTCATCGAAGCTCCCGGAAAAGATACCGATTCACCTGAATCAACTAACATGATTGTTGTGTACACCACCTCTGCAACAATGATTGACTGGCTCCATTCTGTCAATGGTGCAGCATTGATAATCTTCAGATTACCTACCGGACTCAACCATGCAGCCTTCGCGGCTGACCCCAATAATTTCATGACAAAACCTGGAACCACATCAACAATTAAGTACTTAATGGTTCATAAAGATTGGGTTATTGACGGTGTTGATATAAACAGGGCAAATGAGGCTGACAGGTATAAAAGACTTCCAACATCGATTGATGCAGGAATGGTATGGTGCACCTCAGGAATATACGGCAGTAAGAGCGTAAGACGCAAGGTGGCTAAAGTACTTGACGGGAAAGCTATTTATAAAGACACCAATAATTCATTTAATGACTTTATTGGTGACTGGACTCCGACACCTTTTATTAACCGGACAGTGGTTGATTAGGAAGGTTTGGCACATTACCATACCAGGTGATACTTAGATCACCTGGTATGGTATTAGTACTTTAACAGAACCCTTAAAAATGAAAAAATTCCTGAAACAGGCGCTTCTGATGCTCCTTGCCATGGTCAGTTTTACCAGACCTGCAATGGCTGATGATACAATTGCCATTACTGCAGGCAGCAGGCTCTTTGAAGACCTTACCCTTTTTGCTCCGTGGACAAACACCTCTAACCCGGCAGCGCTCTCAACATTCAGTATGAGCAACCTGAACCTTGCACAGGCAGGATACAGCCATAAACAAGATGACATCAGACTTTATATTCAACCTGAAACCACCTCCTCGTTTTATGCTGAAACAAAAGGCTATATGAAACTTGGAAAGCTTTCACTCTCCGGAGCATTCGGTTATCAGAATGATCATTATGACGGCCTCATATATAACAGCACCATGATGTTCAACAGCCTTAATCCGTATATCATCGGTGATACAGTCCCGGGTACACAGATTAAGGAGGGATTTGATCTCGCAGGGGAGGCAAGCATGAGGGTAAGCGACCGGCTGTTTGTTGCGGTAGGAGCAGAATATAATGCGGCACTTGGATCCAAACAAAAAGACCCCAGGAATAAAAACAACATCACCTCACTTAAGATTACCCCCGGCCTGATATACGATCTGGGTAAGCTGAAACTCGGTATTACAGGCTCTGTATTCACCTCAAGCAATGAAATATCATTCTCTGTTGAAGGCAACTGGTCACAGGACCTTTTCATCCTGCAAGGCTTAGGATACTATAAGGATGAACCTGACATTACATACTATTCCGAGCTGTACAGTGGTTCCGGTTACTCGGCAGGTATCCAGGCATCTTATGAAACAGGAAACCTGGTTAACACTGCCGAGTTTATTTTTAACCATGTGCAGGATGAGGCCAGATCGGGCTCATCATACAGACTTATAGACGGTATCGCAACGACCAACTCCCTTATTTTCTCAGACATACTGCGCATTGGCACCTCAGGAGCATTTCACACAATCAGCCTGAACGGAACATTATCAGGTATGAGCGGCGATGAAATTATTCAGCGATTATACCCGATCAGGAAGCCGACCTATTCTTATGATTCTCTTGCTACTGTAAGCTGGATAGAAGACAAGCATCTAATAACTGATGTCCATGTGAATGCCGGTTACAGGTATACGACATTTATAGGGAGATATGATGTCAAAAGCGATATGGGCGGTAATATTAATTTTGGATACTACTCCTCAGGCCATTATCCTCTCCAGACTTACGGAGAAATGGAGACAATGGATATTGCTGTTTCAGCCTTTTATAAAAGGGTTTTCGCTTCTGGTAACACAAGAATAACACCAGGAGCTGAGGTGAGTTACAGGAAAAACCTGGGATCCACACTCTCATTCAAGGAGCAGACACAGAGTATCCCGGAGATGGTTTATAGTGATTTTGATGTACTTAAGGCTGATCTGTTAAGAGGCATTATCACGGCCAGAATAGAGAGATTCACCTCCGGCAAGACTGTAAGATCCTTTTATATTGCGCCGAGGTTTGATTATGTGTTTGCCATAGGTGATGCAACAGAAACAATGACCTGTTATTATTTTGATGCCACTTTAGGCCTGACCTTCTGAAACATGACTAAAACGAAATACTTACTTATACTGCTTGCTTTATCTGCATTCCCGGTAGTTTTTTCACAGACAGGCAGAACTGAATTTATTATACTTGCTGACAGTCATTCCATGGCTGCAGCGTCTGATGAGATCAATCTCTATGCAACCACTCTCAGGTCTGAAGGGCTTGAAGCAGTCATTGTTGAGGACAAGTGGCATCATCCTGATTCAATCAGGACGTTGCTTGAGAGTATGAAAAGGAAGAACAGTGCTTTTGAAGGCGCGGTATTCATCGGCGACATACCTGTCCCGATGCTGCGCGATGCGCAACACCTTACTTCTGCCTTCAAGATGGACCAGGAGAGGTACCCGTGGCATCGTTCATCTGTACCCTCTGACAGGTTTTATGAGGATTTTGACCTCCTGTTCAGCTACCTCAGGGCAGACACAAATGGCCTCTATTTCTATTATAGCCTGAGGCCGGAGTCGCCTCAGAGGATGACACCCGATATATATACAGGACGAATTCGTATTCCAGGCGACGTCGATGGCTCAAGACTGAAAGCCTATCTCCTAAAAGTGGTGGAGGCACACAGAAATCCTGATCTTGTAGATGAGGTACTCTTTTTTGCGGGGCATGGGTATAATTCAGAATCAATGACTGCAAGGATGGATGAAAAGGCCGCACTGCTACAGCAGTTCCCTCAGCTGAACAGGCAGGATAACGGACTCGAATACATTGATTATACTTTCGAGGAGCATATCAAAAACAGGATTCTGTCAACCATGACAACTGAGAATATTGATATAGCTCTCCTGCATCACCATGGATCAACCGACGCACAGCTGGCCGGCTCTGAGCAGGCGGCTAACGGCGTTCAGCAGAATATTGAAAGCATTAAGTACTATCTCCGCTCAAAGGTGAGAGGTGTTAAGGATACAACAGAGGCAAAGGCAAAGTATACAGAATGGCTTGATGTCCCTGATTCATGGTTCCGTGGTGCCAATGAAAAAACGCAGACAGAAAAGGATTCAGCATGGTTTGCTGATATGGATATCATATCTGCTGATGTCATGAAATATGACATCAAGACACGATTTATCATGTTCGATGCCTGTTTCAACGGGTCATTTCATACAGATGAATTCATTTCCGGAGCTTACGTTTTCGGACCGGGACGGACCATCGCAGCACAGGCCAATACCGTCAACTCACTTCAGGATAAATTCCCTGATGAGATGGTCGGACTTCTCTCTTACGGCCTCAGGGTAGGGGAGTGGAACCGGATGGTTTGCCTGCTTGAAACTCATATCATCGGTGACCCCACCTTCAGATTTGCCTCCTCTGACATGAGACTCAATGCTGAAAAGATGATGTCTGCAGCAGGCAAAGAGTCAAAGCTGCTGAAATTGGCTGATTATCCTCACCCTGATGTACAGAGCTGGGCATTGTGGACGCTGAAGGTGTCAGGGTACCCCTCCATAAGCAATCTCCTGGCTGAGAAGTACTTCAGTTCGCCATATTCCGTCACCCGTATGACTGCGATGAAGCTTTTGGCACAGTTGTGTGATGATAACTTCATAAAGGTCACCGCAGCAGCTCTTGATGACTCATATGAGCTGATCAGGCGTCACGCAGCAGTATATTGCCAGGAATCGGGTGATCCCAGGCTCGCTCCAGCGCTGATCAGGGCGGTTACCGACCCTAATATTTCAAAAAGAGTCAGTTACCAGGCATCAGATGCCCTGGCATACTTTGATAAGGACCTCCTGGTCAATGAACTTGAAAAGCAATTTGCAGGTATCGATACTGCAAACTATCTCGGTGAGATTTACCGGCGGGTACTGACAGACATTGAAAGGAAGACCGGATCATGTGCAGATGCCATTGTAACAATTACGGGCGAAAAGGAGAGTGAAAAGAACAAGATATTCGAGATCAGGGCAATGCGCAATCTTACATACCATCCTGCGATAGAACCCTTGTGTCAGTATCTCCTCACAGCGCCCGGAGAGAAGATAGAGGTTGCTATTATTGAGGCGTTCGGGTGGTTCAGCCATAGCTACAACAGGCAGGTGATAATTGAGACATGCAATAAGATCATAGCCGACACCGCTGGTTTCTCCGATCCGGTGAGACTGGAGGCGGTGCGGACAATCAACAGGCTGAATTAAATCTGACAGGGAAATAATTTCCATAAACATGTAGAGACGTTGCATGCAACGTCTCTACTGTTTGACAATTATAATGTTTTGTATACCTGTTCCTATTCTTCTTCTTCTTCAGCAGCATATGCTTTGATTACAGCATCCTGGACTTCGCCCGGGACCTGAGCATATTCTGAGAATTTCATCGTATACATTGCCCGGCCACCGGTGAGTGAACTCAGTGCAGTTGAATACTTATTCATCTCTGCGAGCGGAACCTTTGCCTTTATGATCTCAAATCCCTTCTCGCTTGCCATACCGAGAACCATTCCGCGGCGGCCCTGAAGGTCACTTATGACATCACCCATACGATCGGCAGGAACCATGATCTCAACATCATATACAGGCTCAAGTATCTTTGGTGTTGCATTCTTGAAGGCAGTGCTGAAAGCATTACGGCCTGCAAGACGGAATGAGATTTCATTTGAATCAACGGGGTGCATCTTGCCGTCATAGACATATACCCTGATATCACGGGCATATGAACCGGTAAGAGGACCTACTTCCATCTTTTCCATTATACCTTTAAGAATGGCAGGCATAAAGCGTGCATCGATCGAACCTCCAACTATACAATTCATATATACGAGTTTGCCTCCCCATGGAAGATCAATCTCCTCCTTGTCACGGTTTGCCAGCTTTATCTCCTTGCCGGCGATCTTCATCATTGACTTAGCCTCAGAACCTTCTTCAAAAGGCTCAATGATCATATGTACTTCACCGAACTGGCCGGCGCCGCCTGACTGTTTCTTGTGCCTGTAATCAGCCTGGGCTGACTTGGTTATTGTCTCACGGTAAGGGATCTTGGGAGCTATGAACTGGGTCTCGATCTTGAAAATGTTGTCAAGATGCCACTTCAGGATATTGAGATGGTACTCACCCTGTCCGTGGATAATGATCTGCTTAAGCTCCTTTGAATATTCTATTATTATTGTAGGATCTTCCTGGTGCATGCGGTTAAGCGACTCACCAAGCTTCTCCTCATCGCTCTCGCTGACGGGCTTGATTGCAGTGCGGTATTTGGGATCCGGGAACCTCATCAACTCATACGTCCAGTCATTCCCCGGAGCATTAAGCGTATGGTTTGTCTTTGTATTCTTCAGTTTCACGAAGCCACCAACGTCACCTGCATGGATCTCGGGGATCCTTGTACGGTTCTTTCCTGCACATATGAAGATCTGTGATAGCCTTTCCTTTGTTCCGTTGCTTGTGTTTATTACGTCAAGGTTTTCATTGATCTTGCCAGACATAACCCTGAAATAGTTTATCTCGCCAATGTGCTCTTCAATTGTTGTTTTGAATACAAATACTGATGCTGGTCCTGTAGAGGTGCATTTTACCTCAGTACCCTTTGAGTTCTTTGCCGGGGGCATGTCAGCGGGTGAAGGAGCAGAAGCAGAGATAAAATCAAGAAGTCTGTCGACACCTATATTGCCTTTTGCAGAAATGCAGAAGACAGGGAAAATGCCTCTCTTAAGCAGACCGGCACGGATACCCCTGCTGATCTCCTCTTCGGTCAGAGTATCGTTGGCAAAAAACAGCTCCATGAGAGATTCGTCACTCTCTGCAACTTTTTCTATCAGTGCAGCATGCAGCTCTTCTGCCTTTGCCTTGTGGTCAGCAGGGATATCAGCTACCTCAGCCTTACCTCCCTCCTTGGCATAGCGCAGCATCTTCATGCTGATGATGTCAACAATAGTGTTGAAACCGGTACCTTCATTTACTGGGAATTGTGCCAGTGTTATGTTGTTGCCGAAACGCTCATGAAGCATCTCTATCGACTTTTC
>JALOMO010000112.1 GCA_025455395.1 Bacteroidales bacterium | reverse complement strand
AATTTCGGCAATACCATGACCGGTACCTGAAGGAACTTCGGCACCGCCTGCCGGCAGAGCTGACAGGTGGCCACCTTGTCCCGCCGGCAGTTCTATAACATACCTTATTGTGATGAAAGGAAAGATAAGCGAGGTGACAATGCCTGAAATAAGATAGATCCTGTTCAGGCTGAAGTAACGCTCATTCTGAAGGAAAAGCATAAATACAAATGCAAATCCGGTGATCCAGACTGCAGACTTCATGAGATATAAAAGCAGCCCTTCCATCACCGTCTCATTTTACGTTGCGACAATTCATTCCTCGCCTCGCTGAGCAGTTCATCAAGTTCACTTACTGACAGGTCCTTTTCACGTGCAAAGAACGATGCCATAGCCGGAAATGAGTTGTTGAAATAACCCTCGAGTAACCCGAAAAGCTGGCTCTTCGAGTATTCACTCTTCGATACAAGGGGAAAATAGAGATGTACATTCCCATATGACTTGTGATCAACAAATCCCTTTTTCTCCAGTATCCTTACAACAGTTGAAACTGTGTTCCTTGCAGGTCTGGGTTCGCTGAACCGGTCGCGGATATCCTTAACGATACCCTCTTCCAGGTCCCACAATATCTGCATTACCTGCTCCTCTGCCTTTGTCAGTTGCATCATTTGCATTTTTTTTACTATCAATCCATCAATGCAAATATATGACTATTTTCTTAGTCATGCAACTATTTTGGCAAAAAAATGACTATTTTTTTAGTTTATTAATATTATATTGATTAAGTGTATGTTACATGGATTATTTCTCGATTCTTAAGGAAGTAAAATAAGAATATTTCACCATTTCAGGATTGAATGATTATTTTCAGACAGGTCGCACGGACCTCCTTAGAAGATCCAGTTATGGCAGATGAAATAGAAAATTCCGAGACCTTCCTGGAGGGTCAAATAAAATAAAATCTATTGTGGTTGCTCAGACGTATCCGGTTCAGGAGGTTCCGGCTTCGGTATCCAAGCCGCAAAAGAGAATTTCCATGCACCATCTGCCTTCTCAAGGAAGGTGATCTGGATACTCTCTACCTTGAATTCACTTGTATCCTGTTTTACCGTCCATTTGTTTTCACATATGACCCACGCAGTGGAACCCATCACCTTGATGACAGGATTTTCCTTGACAAAAGACATGGTGGATGCAACTTCGGCATTTGCCTGAAACTGATCAAAGAAAGGTCCAAGTTTATCCCAGCCGGTTATGATCTGGTATTCCTCCTTGCTGATCATAAAGCGTGTGTTATACTCATCAGGAACATAACATGCCTTGAGACCTTCGACGTCACCTATCCGTGCAGTCTCAGATTCAGCATTGATCACAGCCATGATGGCTTCTTTTTCTTTCTGAATGTCAACTTTCTTCTGGCAGGATGACCCTCCCATAAAAATGACACAAACGCAAAACAGAACTCCAGTTACTTTCATGATTAATGGATTTAGTTTAATAATTCTATTCGACCTACGATGTGAAGAGATCATTATTCCGGAATTTCTTTTATCCCATTCAAAGACTTTGTCCTGCCATGCTGCAGGATCACACTGAGGAACGCATTCAGGTTCTTTCTTCTCTGTTATTTCCCCAGGTGTTCTGCAAGGAACATATCCATGACATTATAAAAATCAAATTTACATCTTAAACCAGGACAAGTCAATTTTATTTGTATTGCAGACAAAGGATTAACACACAGATTCCATTAAAACAAAGTTGCCTTCCGTCTTGCACTCTGTGCCCTGAGCAGATTGGTCAAACATGCCGATAACTGCTCTTTGCCTCTCTTCAAGGCTTTCAAGATAGGGGTATGTACTATTGAGCTGCATCCCGAGCCGAAGGGAGAAAACATGCCGTTTGATGCCGGTACAATTATAAGATAAACTTGACTTGGCTATGATCAAAGCTTAACTTTGAGAACAAATCCCAAACCACTACTCCATGAAAACCATAATTGATCTGCTCGAAACCAGTGCTGAAAAATATGCGAATAATCCATACATCCTTGAAAAGAAGAGTGACAGGTATCAGTCACTGACTTACAGAGAGACAAGGGAGGAAGTCTATAAGGCTGCGGCAGGGATGATGGCCATGGGCCTGAAAAAAGGAGACAGGGTTGCGCTGATTTCCGAATCGCGCATCGACTGGGTGATAAGCGAGCTTGGAATACTCTTTTGCGGGGCCATCAATGTACCTCTTTCAATCATGCTCAAGGAAGGCGTGGACCTCAGATTCAGGCTTGAACATTCTGAGACAAGGTGGGTGATCGTTTCGGCTCTTCAGCTGGAAAAGATCAATTCCATAAAGAATGAACTAAAGGGACTGGAAAAGATTATTCTCCTGGATCCAAAGGATAGCTATGGGCCTGATGAGATTCTTATGGCTGACCTGAAAAAAAGAGGTGAAGAGTACCTTAGACAGAACAGGGAACAATTTACCGAAAGAGTCAGGTCTGTCGGGCCGGACGATTATGCCAACATCTGTTATACCTCCGGAACCACCGCGGACCCTAAAGGGATAATCCTGTCACACAGAAATTACACTGCCAATATTGAGCAGACTCTTACACTTATGGAAGTGCCTTCATGGTGGACCACTCTTCTCATACTGCCATGGGATCACTCTTTTGCGCATACAGTTGGTATCTACATCATGATGGCCACAGGAGCCAGCCTGGCGGCCGTGCAGTCAGGCAAGTCATACCTTGACAGCTTGAAGAATATCCCGACAAACATTAAAGAGATCAAACCGGTATTCCTGCTAAGTGCGCCTGCCCTTGCAAAAAACCTCCGGAAGGGTATTGAAAAGGGCATCAGGGACAAGGGGGGCCTCATTGAAAAACTGTTCAATCATGCCATGAAGGTTGCTTACAGGTATAACGGTATCGGATGGGACAAGGGGAAAGGGCTCAGGATATTACTCAAACCCTTATACAAGGTCTATGATATCATTTTGTTCAGGAAAGTAAGGGCCAGTCTCGGAGGAAGGCTGAAGTTCTTCTTTGGCGGAGCAGCACTTCTCGATATTGAGCTACAGCGCTTTTTCTATGCAATAGGAATTCCGATGCTCCAGGGTTACGGGCTGTCAGAAGCCTCTCCTGTAATTTCCGGGAACACCGAACTGAGGCATAAGCTCGGATCATCCGGATCAGTGGTGAAGAATCTTGATCTTAAGATATGCGATGACAAGGGAAATGAGATGCCTGCCGGTGAAAAAGGAGAGATAATTGTATGTGGCGAAAATGTTATGAAAGGGTACTGGAAGAATGAAAAGGCTACCCGTGAGGCGTTACGCGACGGATGGCTGCATACAGGAGATATGGGTTATGTTGATGAAGACGGATTCCTATATGTGCTGGGCAGGTTCAAGAGCCTGCTAATTGCTGATGACGGCGAAAAATACAGTCCCGAAGGTATCGAGGAGACCATTACAGACAGGTCACAGTTTATTGACCAGCTAATGCTCTATAATAACCAGAACAAATATACTTCTGCATTGCTTGTACCTAATAAGGAGGCGCTTTTAAGATGGGCGAAGAGTAATAATGTCGATACTTCCGCCACCAAGGGGCATGAGGCAATACTACTTCAGCTTGAATCAGTGATTAACCAGTACAAGCAGGGTGGCGCCTTTGATGACCTCTTTCCCTCCAGGTGGCTTCCGTCAACAGTTGCAATTATTGCAGAGCCCTTTACAATAGACAACAATCTCTTGAACAGCACCGGGAAAATGGTCCGGGCTAAAGTAGTTGAATATCATAAAGACAAAATTGACTATCTCTACTCTGCAGAAGCAAAGAATATTGTGAATCAGAAAAACATCGAGGCAATCAGGAAGCTTCTCGGGGTCAGTTGACAGACCGGCTTCTATTGTCTTCTCTTCAGGTGATGACTTACAATGAAGAGTATACCCACAACTACGAATGGTACTGTAAGCATCACAGTCGCCTGAAGGGCTGTGGATACTGATTGTGTCCTGTCAAAATTAAGATTGTAGATGAAAAAACTGAACCCGAGTCCAAGCAGGATAAAGAGGATGCCACCCAGGAACTCATACTTCCAGGCAAAAATCAGAAAAGCCACCAGCATGAATGAGGGAATCAGGTGCATCATCAATGCACCCAGATTCTGAAAGAAGGTTCTTTCAGATGAGAATGAATCAGCAGCGAACATGCTTATGAACAGTATTGCCACTATACACAATACCCTCGGGGTCCAGTGAATAATCTTTGCCGTAGTTGTCATAATGTTTACCGTTTTGTATAATCAAAGGTATACAACAATACGGGTGTTGTCAATTTTATTTTGCAATAATGAAAATGAAAAGCGCTGTTATCTGTATCGTTTAACAGAATAAAATCAATGAATTCCATAACGATATGGGTTTTTATACTTACGCGTATTATTAAATTAGATGTCAACTTTGCAGAGTCTATTATGGGAAAGAGAGTTTGTTAGCCCATTTTGAAACACAAAGTAAATTATCAGAATGAAAAAGCTCCCTTTCTGGGTCTTCAGAGGTTTGTACTGGTACCTTGACAAGCTTGATAAGGACCACCATCTTGCCTTCATGAATTTCGGTTATTCCGAGAAGGGGAAGATTATCAACCTTGAGGTTAAAGATGAGATCAACCGTTATCCTATACAGTTATATCATCATGTAGCAACGATGATCAACCTCTCAGGAAAAAGGGTTGTGGAGATTGGCTCAGGAAGGGGTGGCGGACTATCATATGTTACCAGAAGCTTCAATCCGGTCTCTTCTACCGGGGTAGATATCGAGAAGAGCGCTGTCGCCTTCTCTAACCGGATGTTCGGGAATGAGAGGTTACATTTTATAGTAGGTAATGCACAACACCTTCCTTTGCCTGACGAGTCCTTCGACGTAGTGATGAATGTTGAATCTTCACACCGGTATCTTTCAATGAATTCATTTATAAGAGAAGTTCACAGGATACTTATACCCGCGGGCCATTTTCTCTTTACAGACTTTCGGCCTGAGCACCAATGGGCTGAAACAATCAGCCTGATAAAGCAAAACCGCTTCAACATACTGGATGAAAATGATATAACCGGCCATGTCATTGAGGCTCTTGAAAAAGACTCTGACAGGAGGGAGAAGCTGGTAATGAAATATGCACCCAGGTTACTTCAGAACAGTATACTGAACTTTACAGGAGCAAAGGGGACTTCAACCTATGAATATTTCCTTGACAGGAAATTTGTTTATAAATCATTCGTCCTGCAGAAGGACGGAACAGGTT
Organism: Bacteroidales bacterium; assembly: GCA_025455395.1. Classification (GTDB taxonomy): domain Bacteria; phylum Bacteroidota; class Bacteroidia; order Bacteroidales; family VadinHA17; genus SR-FBR-E99. Next base: position 4,739 of record JALOMO010000112.1, on the reverse strand, counting down.
AATAAATGGCGAAGGTCATTTGGCAGTAATTACTTAAATTTACGAATCGTGAGATTTCAGGCTTTACCGCCTCTCTCGTTAGTCCATTACTGAAAACCTTTAGCCATGGATAAAAATGACCTTAAGATTGATCCCAACCCGGCTGTATACAGCACTCTGGCCGACAGAGTTGAAAGTAAGCTTATAAATGTTTTTCAGAACAGCAAGCTCAAACCCGGCGACTCCATTCCAAAGGAGAAAGAGCTTGCAGTGATGATGGGTGTCAGCAGAACAGTCATAAGAGAGGCACTGGCAAGGATGAAAACGATTGGATTACTGGAGTCAAAGAAACACAGGGGTACTGTGATATGCAGTCCCGATATATCTGCAATATTCAGAAAATCAATTGTTCCAGGGGTGCTTGACAGAACTACCCTGATGGATCTCTTTGAGATGAGACTTGCCCTTGAGGTTGGGATGGCAGACTTCATTTTTGCGAGAAAAACAGAGGCTGATATTGATGAGCTTGAGGATATAGTTGATGTCGAGCCGGTACACTTTACCAGCATGCTCTTCAATGTTGACCAGGAGATAAGATTCCACGGAAAACTCTATGAGATGAGTGGCAACCTGACACTGCAGAATTTTCAGAGTCTTATGCTGCCTGTCTTCCAGTTAGTCTACAATACAAGATTTTTTAAGAAGGGCCGGAGAATTAAATACAAGACGCATAAAGAACTGGTTACTATTCTGAAGCAAGGCACTGTGGAAGAATTCCGTGAAGGAATGAGGAAGCACCTGGAGGAACATCTTCAGAGGGTAATATCAAAGGACTATATACAGTAGGCAGGGGATAAAAAGAGGTCGATGGATTCAGAATGTACCTCTATTCATTCTTTGATAAGGTTTTTCTCATTGGCAGGAAGAAGCTCATCTCTCACCCAGGTGAACGAAGGTTCTCTTTTCAGCGCTTTGAGGTATGCTTCCCTGGCCCCCCCGTAATCATCAAGCTTTTCATAAGTCTTCCCAAGAAGCACCAGAGTATTAAGATATCTCCAGCTGTAGCGGGAGAGATTAGTGTCGGCCTCAAACAGACGAAGCGCCTCTTTATATGATTCTACGGCTTTCGTCTTTGACCCCCCGGCAAAGGAAGGCATGTTGGCTTCAGAGTTGGCCTTTTCAATCCAGACAGCTGCATTGTTACTTCCTACTGCCATCGCTGTATCGAGCTGTTTCAGCGCTTTCGGGCCCAGGACCATCGCCCGTGCGGGATTAAGTCCCATACGAAAGCCGAGAAGAGCCACCCTGAAAGCCTCCGTCTCAGCCTCATACTGAGGGAAAGCTGAAAGGGCTTCCAGGTCAATTTCAAATGAATCAACAACAGGTTTGGCATCGTTCTTATTGCCGATACCGATCAGATAGCCAATGTAGCCATACCGTGCCTCAATGAGGGTAAAAAGATGACATGGATCCATGGTCTTAAAATATGACATCTGAAGACCGGGCATTGCGTTCTTCCATACATTCATATCTCCCTTTATGAAACCACTGTAGATATTACTGTCGCTGCAATCGCGGGTAGGCTGTGAGAATGCAGAGGTAAGCAGGATAATGTGCAGAAAAAGAATTGTGATTGTGATTTTCATTATCCTTTCAGGTTATCTCCGTTCCATCCATGACCATTATGCCTGTAATTATGACTTAAGCTTATTACTTTTCTCCTGGGACTGCCACAAGAGATCTGTCAGGGTTACTGTAATATGCAGGTATGATTGGTAACCCTCCTTCAGCCGCAGGGGCAAACTGCTGAAAGTATTTTACCAGTGCGAGCCACTCCTTGCCCTCCTGTATTCCTTCCACCGCAGGATTGAAGTCAGCCACAGCACTGTCAAGATCGGTAATGAGGCTACCTCCGGCATCCTTCGGCTCAACCTTGATCAGCCCCAGCGTTTTCTTCTTGACTAACCCAAGGTTATCAGCCATATATGAGTTGGCTGCAATTGAATAAAGTTTCGGATCATCTTTTGAAGTGTTCACTTCCGAGATATTTCCCTGTTGATCTGTCAGTTCAATCTTACGAACCTTATTGAAAATCCTTCCATCAGGGTCGTATTCAATACGCAGATGAGAAAAATATGGGAAATTTGACGGGGTCGACGCTGACGTGAAGAGAAGTATCTCAGTAATGTTTTTCAGTTCTTTTCCTGTAACCCACATTCTTGAAAGAGGGTACCCTGGGACATTATCATCACCTGACCCCAGCGACATCACACGGAAAATGTCCGCAATGCTTTGTATTCCGGGTTCTATAGGATCACGCAGCACACCTGCTGCCACTATTGAGACATCAGCGCCCGGGCCGGAAGTATTCATATAATAGTAAATGGCATCAGCCACAAGGACTCCGAGGTTGCTTTCAGCAGCATTGCCGTATTCATCAGAGATAAGTTCAAACGTTGATTCTGCCACCTGCATGTCGTAACTCAATCCAAGTGGTCTGAGAATGATACTGTCAGCGATGAACTTCTGCTCATCAATGACTCTCTGGATGGCAGTATCAGAGGCCAGTGCATCGTCAACTGCCATCATTGAGTATTTTTCAAGACTCACAAGGTTACCTGTGACCGTCAGCTCTGCCCGGCCGACAAACATACCGGTGCTACCTGCCTGTATTATCGGGGTACCCTTGACTATGAGAGGTTCACTCAGGAGAGTATGAGTATGACCTGAAATAATCAGATCAATTCCCCTTACCTTTTTAGCAAGCTGAACATCCTCACCTGCCCATCTGCCCTTTTTATCTTTAACCAATCCGGAGTGTGACAGACAGATGATAATATCACATTTTTCCTTATTCAGTTCCTTTACAATTCGCTTACCGGAGCGTGTGATCTTTTCAAATGTCACCGGTGGAGCATAGGGGGCAGACTCATCGGCATCTTTGCCCAGGAGTGAGAATAATCCTATTCTAACGCCCTTCTTCTCAATAATTGTATATTGCTTAATAAGACCATCTCTTACAACTGATTCAAATTTATCATCGGCAGGGTCTTCGTTATCGGTGACGGCGTTACCAATTAGCAGGACAGGTATTTCACCTTTGAGTGCTGAGTTCCTTATAATTTCTGCGTACATATCAGGGCCGAGATCAAAATCATGATTCCCTATTGCCACTACGTCGTAGCCGGCCCTTTTCATCAGCGGAATCTGGAACCCGGTTGAAGGCTCGAGGGCATGAAAGAGAGTGCCCATCAGGCAGTCTCCGCCGTCGAGGACCAGGGTCCCTTCCGGATTCTCTGCCTTAACGGCGGAGATTAGGGAAGCAATGCGTGAGAATCCTCCTACCGTCGGATCATTATCCTGTACATCCGGTGTATATTTTGATTCCGGTGCAAATCCCTGAAGGTGAGAGTGAAAATCATTAGTGTGCAGTATAGTAAGCTTCACACTCTCCTGGGCATTCAATAAAAAGGCGAACGACAGGAGAAGAACTGAGGAAATAAGCCTTGCTCTCATAATTGATGATTTAGGCTATTAAGATAGGAAAAAAGAATCAACAAAATTATTGTGGCAAGGGCAAATACGATTCGCTCTCCGGCATCTGCCGAAGTCCCGGGATGAACAGATGTTTCTTAATTAAGCCTGATTATCAACGGCAAAACCCTGGCTACAGGTAAACCGAGACACCCACTTTTATACCGAATCCGCCGCAGATCTCCTTAAAGTCCGCGCCTTCATACTCCTCCTTATAATTATAGGTTGCACTGTGGTAACCGGCCATGATGTCAATTGTCATGACGCTGCCCAGTGGGACAGCAGCCCCGAGAGATATGCCATACATCATTACGCCTGCCTTGTATTCTTCATCGACATAGACATCCTTGTATGAGCCAAAGAGAAATTCTGCCTCTGCAAAAGGATATATTTTTTCAAGAGGATAATAGTATCTCACATATGGCCCTGCTCCTAAAAGCGACTCACTCCATTTGTCATCGTCCTCAACATCTTTTTCAGTATAGCCGGTTATTACAATTTCCAGGCCTGCTACCAGGTTGTCAATAATGAAATATCCGCCTTTTGGAAGCAGGTTGTAACTTGTTGTCTTCCATTCAGCCTCTGCGGGGTCAGACCCATATTTGTATTTGGTGGTGGAAAAACCAAGGCTCATCAGCTCTGAGCCCCATGAACCACCCATAGCGATGGCAGAGGAGACGCCTGCCATGAAACTGCCTTTCTCCAGCTGCGCAGCAGCATTGGAAGCGACAAGGCAAAGAACAGCAACCACAAGAGCAATTCTTTTCATAAGTATTTCAGTTTAGGTTTGCCTACTCTTAAGTTTTTCGGCCTGCACTCCTACTCTCTTACTGAGGGATTTTCGGGTTCTCCCTTTATGAAGACAAATGATCAATGTCGGAACTAACATCAAATTTACACTCATCGAAAGAGATTGTCAAGTTTTTTTCTGCAGCAGGATTAGCTTGCAGTCTTGCGGTTTTGCGGTAATGCGGTTTTGCGGTTATACGGTCTTAAGAATTTAGCCACTGATTTCACAGAGGTAAAATGGAGTTTCAGAGTTTGACAGACCACCCCCCGTCCGCCAGCCGGCGGACGGCTCCCCTACCCGATAAATCGGGGCAGGCCCTCACTCAGTAGGGGAAATAATAACATAACATCACCTCTCAACCTAAACCTTAAACTTAACCTCCTTGCCCCTTGCCCATTGGCCCTTGCTCCTTGCCCCTTGCCCCTTGCCCCTTTCT
>JALOMO010000201.1 GCA_025455395.1 Bacteroidales bacterium | reverse complement strand
AACTAAGCTTGAAAATATTTCTGATTTAAGCAGGAAGGAACTTAAAGAGCGGGCCCGCAAGTTTTCGGGAAAGTTCTCTGTTGGTGACGGAGAGGGTTTTGAGCTTAAGAAGTACAGGACCGATCCTGACATTGACCTGGGACCAGAAGACAAGCCTCTTATGCAGCAGACCCTGAAGACAGGTGTGGCAGCGCTGGCTGAATTGCAGGACAAGCTGTATGCACAGGACCGGTGGTCGCTGCTGCTGATCTTTCAGGCCATGGATGCCGCCGGGAAAGACGGAGCAATAAAACATGTAATGTCAGGCATTAATCCGCAGGGGTGCCAGGTGACCTCGTTCAAGGCTCCAAACCCGGAAGAGATAGACCATGACTTCCTCTGGCGCTGCCAGAAGCAGCTGCCTGAGCGTGGCCGCATCGGTATTTTCAACCGCTCCTACTATGAGGAGGTCCTCGTTGTGAGGGTTCACCCAACCATTCTCAAGGCACAGAAACTCCCTGATAACCTGGTTACAAAAAATATCTGGAAGGAGAGATATAAGGATATCCGGAACTTTGAAAAATATCTTTATCATAACGGTACAAAGGTCATCAAGTTCTTCCTCAATGTATCAAAGGAAGAACAAAAGAAGAGATTCATCGAACGGATCGATAACCCTGACAAAAACTGGAAATTCAGCAGTGCAGATATTAAGGAACGCGTTTTCTGGAAAGATTACATGAAGGCCTACGAAGAGATGATCAGGGAGACATCCACAAAAGAGTCGCCGTGGTATGTGGTTCCGGCTGATAACAAGTCATTTGCACGTATTGTAATTGCTTCTGCCATTATTGATGCCATGGTTGGCATGAAGCTGTCATACCCTGAGGTATCAGATGAAAAAATAGCAGAGCTTCAGGAAATTAAAAAAGCCCTGCTCAGTGAAAAACATTAAATTTACAATAAATAAATACTTGTGTTATGAAAACTGCCGCAGCCATTCTGCTCATTTTCCTTGCCTCATCACAGGCTTTCGGACAGAAAAAATCCAAGGATGACCCAAAGGATGTGAAAATTGATTCCCTCACCACGGCTAACGCAACCCTCTCTCTGAAGATAGACACCCTTTCAAGTCAAATGGTAGCCTATACAGGTTTGTACAATGCCATAAAGGAGAATGTGATCCATTATAATTTCGATCCCACACGATCAGAATTCCTTATAGATTCACTCAGAGCTTCAAGAGATTCAGCTTTGCTTAAAGCGCCACCAACAGGAATGACGACATTACTGACTGATACACTGAATATGCTGAAATATGAAAACAAAATGCTGAGGACTGCAGTTGACAGCATGAAGATAGTTGTGGCTGAAAAGCTTTCGGCTGCAAACAGCATCGAGATAGAAAAGGCAACGGCTGTATTTAACCTCAGGCAACTGAAGGAGCTCTACGATGCAAAAATCATTACGGATGCAGAGTTCATTGCGCTGAAAAAGAAATACCTGGAGAAACTGTAATCATTAATCCTTAAACAATATATTATGACTAAAAGCAAACTCTTTTGGATGATATTACTTATGTCTGTCTCTGCCTCACTCACCGCACAGGAGAAGATGAGCAAGGAACAGCGGAAGCTGGAAATGCAGAAGCAGACTGAGGAACTGGTAAAGACAACCACGTTCGTCTTTGCTGCACAGACGGCTTATCCCCAGGGAAGCGTAGCTGTTGACCTCAGCATGGACAACTATACCGTGGAGTATAATCCTGAACTTATTAAAAGCGATCTGCCTTATTACGGCAAAGCCTATGGTGGTGTAGCCTACGGCGGCGGCGGCGGAATAAGGTTTACTGCCAAACCGGGTGAGTACGTTACCGAGCAAACCAAGAAGGGTTATATCATCAAAACTGATGTCAGGGACGCCAGTGACACCTACACTCTTACGCTGACTGTTGGCACCGAGGGGGGCGCTTCTCTTGCCGTCAGCAGCAATAACCGCAGTCCCATTACATTCACAGGAGACATTAAACCAAAAAAATAGATCTCCCATAGACTTAGATTCGCCCGGATCTGTAACAAAACAGCCGGCAGTCTGTTTCGATTGCCGGCTGTTGTTAATTTGACCAAATGTCTTCTTAGAGTTTCGGAGGATATTGCATAAAGATCTGCTTGACAGCATAGTTGATATTCTCTTCTCTCTGCTTCTGGCTTGCATCGGGGTTGACTGTCTTTGTTCCCCTTCCCTGCCATACAAGCTGATTCTTTGCAGCATCGATCATGTCGACAAAAAGTGTTCCGTCAACATAGGTCTCATAATTGATCTGTGTGGTTGAGAATCCGCCGCCGTAACCGTACCTGTAACCTGCACCGTAATAGCCGCCGTAACCGGAGGTAGTGGCTGTTGCTGTCTGCTTCTGTTCGCCCTTGAGCACTAAATCAATAAAAACATTGGGGTTGGTCTCAGCTTTCGTAAAGCCCTTTGCTGCCAGCTCGGTTGAAATGGCATTCAGAAGCCTGGTTTTATTCAGGTCATCAAGCTGAATGTTAAGAGCCTCATCAGTAAACGCATAGGTCTTGTAGGATGCAAAATTTGCCGTAGAGTCAAAATCTGAAGTGACTTTGACAGAACTGCATGAAACTGCAGTTGCAAGGATGATTGATAAAAATAGTAACTTTTTCATATTTCAGTTTTTAAAATTGTCCAAAAACGAATCCAAGGTTCAGGGCAAAATATCCCTGAGCAGGCAGATCACCAGCCTTCAGGCCGTAGTAGTATTTCCCAAGTATTGTCAGATCAAGTCCGGGGCTGACATTTATCAGCACTCCGATTTCGGGTCTGATGGCAAAATGCCATGCGTCCCTTTCAAAGGTATAAGTTCCCATATCAGTATTCTGTAGCGAATACATGGTGCCAAGTCCGAAACCTGCATAAGGGGTCAGTTTTCCACTTGTCTCCCTGTAATA
>JALOMO010000111.1 GCA_025455395.1 Bacteroidales bacterium | reverse complement strand
CTTCAATCTTGGCGGAGGTGCTTATGTAAAGATTGATGATGGCATAAGCGTGGAAGGGGAACTGGAAGCTTCCGTCGGATGGGCCCAGGTTGGAGGTGAAATGACTCTTTTCCAATTGACACCGGAGGAGCCATGAAAAAAGCCCTTAACATAAAGTCATTAGCCCTCTGCCTTATGCTGTTATTCCATTTAACTGCCGGGGCCCAGCAACGTTGTACAGAATGTGCACGCAGAGCTATCCTTGCAGAATTTACAAATCCAAATAACCCCGATTACGAACAAAAAAGGCAGGAGTGGCGTGATTGCATGACCAGTATTCTTGGTGATTATGTGTCGTTTTCCGATGAAGATCCCAAGATCGCTGATGCTTCTGAAAAATGTTCCGGTTTTAAGCCTGACTATCAGGAGTATTGCTTTCCTGAGGTATTTGCCGTTTACCTTGCGGAACGCCTTACGAAGCCATGTTTCCACATGCTGGCGATGCATTATTTTGATCCGGCGGTCCACAAGCAACCGGAGTACTTTTTTAAAGGCAGCTATGAACCTGACATTGAGGGAGGAAGAATTGTCGAGGCTGTAACAGATCTGTATAAGCCGATAATAGCAAGAATGTCTTGTGAGCTTTACTATAATGGCACTACCCCTGAACTTGTCCAGGAATGGCATTCTGAGCTCACATTAAATTCGCCTAAGGGACTATTTAACAGGCTGAATATTCCAAAACCCATAAATCACTTGCTTTATGAATTTGAAAAAAGACCTGTCAGGTGTGAGGTAAAAATATCACCTCCTGAGGAAATATGTGAAAACGGAACCGCTGAAATAGAATTATCGGGTTTCACTGATAAAAAAGGGAATCCGTCAAGGAGTTTCAATAGAATAATTGTCAGTATTTATAAGGGAGAGATCCTTAACGGTGAAAATAGTGATTTCGGCCCTGACTGGAAGGTTTTTACTGTCGGAGAAGGTACGGTCAAGGTCAGCTACAGACCGCCAATAGATAAAGGTGACGGATGGGAATGGTTGCGGGTTTATAATTCCTGCGAAATCCTTCCTCCTGAAAAATCTCCTATGTCAGGTACACAGATTGATTCTCTCATTGTCGATCAGCACTTCCCCATATACTGCGGCTTTTATAAGGGCAGTATTACAGTAACGAAAAGCTGGAATTACAAAGAAGAGAATGATGATTATACATTTACCTACATCGGTTCTCAGACTGTGTCATTTGATGGAATTTTCAAACCAAAAAAGGGAACCGAGGAGATGCAAGACCAGCCGATCAAAATATATGAGGCTGCAAATGTTACCAGCCAATGGAATTATAATGAGGAGATAACCTGCCAGGGCACCGGATGTAGTTGTCCGGGCCTGGTCACCCAGGAATATGGGTCTGGCTCTTTACCCGATATGACCCTGATCGGATTAATTATTATCACCAATTCATTTCCAACGGATGACAAGATAGTGGCTGACCAGCTGGCACAACTCGGGCTTGAAAACTGGTATGATATTGGCACACCGCCTGATGAGGTCCCCACTCAGACCAGAACCAAAGATAAAATTGATAACAATTGTGTCTGGAGAACAAGGGAAACCTCAGCTTATCTGGTCGGATCAGATATTCGATACAAACTTAAAGACATAGGCCACCTGAGTGGCTCAGTAGAATGGAATTCCTCTCAAGGAAGAACTACTGACCTAAGTGTCACCAACATGACTGAAGCTATCTATGACCAGAAACCCTTCGATCCTGAAAAAGATGGAAACGAATATCGTTACTCAATTAAATGGGACCTTAAAGCATTGTGAAAATCACTAAAACATAAGTCTATGAAAACATTTCTTCTATCTGCATCAGTATTGTTACTGGCCGTTGTGTCAGCTGCAGCCCAGGAGGCCACACCCAAACCCTTTAGTTTCAAGTCGGGTATCGTAGAGTATAAGTACTCCGGTGATAAAACCGGCAAATCCACCCAATACATTGATGACCACGGCATGAAAACCGCAATGTATTCGGAGATAACCCAGGATGGTGAGACTACCAGATCATGGGTGGTCTCTTATGGCGATTACCAGTATATGTGGGATCCCGATCAGACAGATGAGGGAATGAAGATGAAGAACCCCCTTCTCTCGTGGATCAAAGAAGCATCAACGGGTGATATGGAATCATTCACCGTATCAACTTATGAAAAGATGGGAATGGTCAGGAGCGGAACAGAACAATTCCTCGGCAAGGAATGCATCGTCATCAAAGGTGATATGGGCAAGGTGCTGATATGGAAAGGTATAATGATGCTCATGGATTTTAAAATGGGTCCTTACGTCTCAAAACAGGAGGCAACATCCGTGAAAACCAACATCCCCATTGATGGAAAATATTTCATAATTCCAAAAGACATAACCTTCACAGAGATGCCATCATTTTGAAAGGAGGTATAGATGAAAAAAATTTTTGTTTTATCGATAATGATGATTCCCTTTTTCTGCCTGGCCGGACAGCAGGCTGAACTGCTGAAAAATATCAACTACGGTTCTGCAAGCTCAAACATAGCGCATATGACAAAGTGTGGCGAAAAGGTTCTTTTCAAAGCCATTAACTCAGGAAATACAAATAGTGAACTCTGGGTCACTGATGGAACGGCTGAAGGCACTTATCTGCTGAAGGAAATCAATCCCTCAACAGTAACAGGAGGTGACATAGATCAGATGACAATTTTCAACAACGAGGCATATTTCAGAGCAAACGACGGCACCCATGGAGCAGAACTCTGGAAAACAAACGGCACCGCTGAGGGAACAGTTATGGTAAAGGATATCTCACCCGGAAGCCATGGAAGCCAGCCCGGGTACCCTGTCGTCTGGAATAACAACCTATACTTCAGGGCTTTTCATCCTGACTACGGAACAGAGCTATGGAGGACTGGCGGAACGGCAGAATCTACCCAACTTGTTGCGGATATTACCCCCGGTGCTGCCTCAACAAACCCGGGCTATCTTTATACTACATCATGCGGAATATATTTCAACGGGCTTAATAATCTGTTTCTCTATTTCTCCGACGGGACGTCCTCAGGTTCATTTCTCCTGTCAGATAAAATAAGTGTAGGTCAGCTTGATAATGCTTTCTTCACAGAATACAAAAATGAAGTCTATTTCAGGGCGGTTGATGCCACAAGCGGCACAGGGTCACAGCTATGGAAGACCTCAGGGAACACGGTTACACGGGTAACAGGAATAGTAAGCGGCACCACACAGTTCAATCCCAGGTACCTTACATTGGCAGGAGGGAAACTGTTCATGGTTGGCGAGCAGGAGCCTTATGGGAGGGAGTTATGGGTTCTCGATGATTCAGGTATTCGCATGGTAAAAGATATTAATCCGGACGGACATGGCGGTCTGGCAGGAGGATTTTTCACTGAATTTAAAGGAAAGCTTGTCTTTACTGCCAACCCGCCTGCATCCGGTCAGGAGGTCTGGGTTTCCGATGGCACCACCAACGGGACAAAAATAATTAAAGACCTGAATCCCGGACAGGCCAGTTCATTTGCAATATCTCCTGTAATTATCGGAGACACCTTGTACTATTCAGCTGATGATGGTACGGGAGGTGAGCTATGGAGGCTGGTCTCACCAGACACTCAGCCTGAGAAGTTTACGGATATCCCCAACGGGGGAGCCTGGGGACCCGAGATTTGTGGAATAAACAAAACCTTTGTCTTTACCGCCTCTGATGTCATTAATGGCAATGAACTATGGAAAATAACTCTGTCAGGCAGTACGGATATTCCGGGAGTAACTGAAAACCTGTCATTCAGGATCTTTCCCAATCCGGCAACCGATCACCTTACGGTTGAGCTTTGCGGTATAGGAAGGACGCCTGCTGCAATCTCTATTTATGATATTTCCGGAAGAAAGGTCTATGAATGCATGGCAAATGAAAGCGTGGTTTCAATTAACAATCTCTCTGCGCTCATCGATCCCGGATTGTACATTGTAAAGATAAGCGACAAACCCGCCGCTGCCTCTGTCAGGATAATAGTAGAAAAGTAATGTCCCTATTTAAACTATTCCTTCTTCTCAGGCGCAAAAAGACCCTCTCTTGATAACAGGTGATCAAGGTTCGCAAGGCCGTATACCACAACAGCAGTGACAACTGATGTATGCTCCTGGTATTCGGCAATGCTCTTGTCATAAGTGTCACGCTCTGTGTGCCATATCTCACCATAGGCGAAGTTATACCCTTTGGCGTCAGGTGTTTCAAATGAGAGTGTAGGTACGCCGTTAATTGCAAAGTAAGCGTGATCCGATCCTCCGCCAGTTGTTGGTTTCGGGCGGGCAGGAGTGGTACGTTTTGTAAGTGTGAAGGGGAAATCAGGATTTATGCTGTTGAGTGGCTTGCATACCTTTTCAAAGTCCTCATACATCGCCTCGGGAACAGTGAGACCAGATGCGACGGTTGGCCCACCGTCACGATTGAAATAGTTGGATATCTTTGGCATCTTATCCAGGTTGCTCTCTACCCAGTGCTTCGAACCGAGCAATCCGAACTCCTCTCCCGCCCAGAGGCAGGCAACGATAGTGCGCTCAGGTTTTCCCCCTGCTGCCATTATGAGCCTGGCAGCCTCCATGACTGGGGTCATACCCGATCCGTCATCAACACCACCGGTGGCAACGTCAAAGGCGTCAAGATGACCGCCCATCATTACATACTCATCAGGATACTTTGTTCCCCGTATAATTCCTATAACATTGTGATACTTCACCGGGCCGGGCTTGAAGTGATTGCGGATGTCAAACTCAAGAAGGAAATACCTTCTCTCTTTAGCCATCTGTTCAATGACCTTGTACTGGCTTTCATCAAGCTTGATATCACAGACTGTGGGGAGGTTCTCAAAAGTCATTTTATCAAGATTCTTTCGGTCATATAGTGCAGTGATGGGTACAGCGGCACTCTGTATTATGCCGAGGATACCTGCCTCGCGCATCTCACGGTAGAAGAGAGCAGGCTCTTCCTTCAGGGGGAGAAGCGGTTTTGGTTCACTGCCACGGTTTGTGAAATTTTCCCGCATTATCTCCCGGTTGATCTTTGATATGGAATCATTATACAGCTTGATCGTCTCCCTTGCCGAATCGGCCTTAAGAGAGTAGTCAATCGGCCAACCCGTGCTCTTCCCTCCTATCAGCACCCATGATCCTTTAAGGGCCCCCTTCATCCGCTCAAATTCATCCTTGCTCTTAGGTTCTATCAGGACATGACCACGCTGAACTCCCTTGGTTCCTGAAGTATATGACGGTGTTGCAAAATGCAGCACCATTCCGTTGTCTGAAAGCATTCGGCCAAACCACGGACCCCTGTTAAACCCTACCGGCACACTGCCAGCCTCATCCATTATCACCTCCATCCCCCACTTCCTGAATTCCGAGGCACACCAGAATGCAGCATTCTCATAAGCGTCAGACCCGACAAGCCTTCCGCCAAAACGGTTTGCGATTATATCAAGATGTTCCATTGTCTGATTATCGGTGGTGCCGATCTCAATTATCCGGTCAGTAACCTTGTTGTGCTGCGCACTGAGACTTAATGCAAGCAGCAGAAGAATCATCGGAGTGAAAATGCGTTTCATCGTTTTTAGTATTGTTAATGAGGCAAGCTAATAATAAACCTTGAAAGTAATGTAGGGCAACTGTTTCCACCTTCCCAATTTAAATATTTTTAACCTATCCTTATGATGGCTATATTTATTAGTTTTGGATTTGTATTAAACTCTAATCACTTAACATCTATGGCAAAGGTCGTTGTATTAGGTGCAGGAATTTCGGGGCACACTGCTGCTGCTCATATACGCAGAAGACTGGGCCGCAACCATGAAGTCGCAGTTGTCAGTCCATCTCAGTACTACCAGTGGATCCCTTCAAATATATGGGTTGGCGTTGGCAAGATGACTGTTGACCAGGTACGCTTCAAACTCGGCCCTGTCTACAAAAAATGGGGCATACAGTTTGAACAGGCAAGAGCAACAGAGATCTACCCGGAAGGCGACAGTAACAGTGAGAAAGCCTATGTATCAATTGAGTATACTGACCCGGCGCGCAAAGGCGAAAAAGGTAAGGTGGATTATGATTACCTTATCAATGCAACCGGACCGAAGCTCAATTTTGAAGCCACCGACGGACTGGGGCCTGGCAAATATACATGCTCAGTATGTTCCTATGACCATGCTGCCGAAACATGGCTGGAGCTTCAGCACTGCTTTGAACGGATGAAAAAGGGAGAGAATCTAAAGCTTGTGTTTGGCACTGGCCACCCTGCAGCGACATGCCAGGGAGCTGCCTTTGAATATGCCCTTAATGTAGCCTATGAGATAAAAGCCCTGGGGTTGCTTGACAGGGCAGAAATGATCTGGCTCACCAATGAATATGAACTCGGCGATTTCGGCATGGGTGGCGCTTTCATAAAACGCGGCGGATATGTGACATCAACCAAAGTCTTCTCCGAGTCAGTCCTTGCCGAGTACGGCATACGCTGGATCAAAAGGGCAGGCGTTACAAAAATCGAAAAGGGATTGATCCATTATGAGACACTCGACGGACAACATCTCACACAGCCTTTTGACTTCGCCATGCTTATACCTGCCTTTGCCGGGGCCGGACTGAAAGCTTTCAACCGGAAGGGAGATGATATAACCAACACCCTCTTTGCTCCCAGCGGCTTTATGAAGGTGGATGCAGACTATTCCGGCAAACCTTTTGAGGAATGGAGCATCAGTGACTGGCCTTCGATATATCAGAATCCGGCATACAATAACCTCTTTGCCACAGGCATAGCGTTTGCCCCACCACACCAGATATCAAAACCAATGAAGAGCCCGAATGGCATTCTTATAACTCCGTCACCGCCACGCACAGGAATGCCCTCAGGTGTGACTGGAAAGATCGTTGCCCTGAACCTTGCTGACCTGATTAACAAGGGTCGCACCGAATTCCGCCATAAGGCATCAATGGGGAAAATGGGTGCAGCATGCATCGTCTCGGCCGGCTTCAGTATGACCAAAGGTCAGGCAGCCACGATGACCGTATTCCCGATTGTGCCTGACTGGGAAAAATATCCGGAGTGGGGTAGAGACCTGAGCTATACCGTAGGAGAAATAGGACTGGCCGGTCATTGGATAAAACTGCTGCTCCACTACCTTTTCCTGCATAAGGCAAAGGGCTATCCCTTCTGGTGGCTACTTCCGGAATAGTAATAATTAACAGATAGATAAAAGAAATGGCAAAAAATATTGTACGCGGTTATTATGAGGAGTCATATCCTCCCATGCCCACAGGAACTACAAAATACCTCAGACGTTCCATCGTAAAACAGGTATTCATGTTTTTCGTTCTCAATTTAAGAATAATGCGAATTATTGTCGGAGGACACTCATAGAACCGCATGATTGCCGGATCCATGCCCTGCATTGCCGGCCGAAGGCTGGTGCCCAGAACCGTGCATCCTGTACCTTGAACCTTGAACCTTTAACCATATCCCCTTTGCAATAATCTTCCTACCTTAGACCTGTGTACCAGAAAGACTATATCCTCCGCATGATCGAGATGCTGGGCGACCTGCTTGCGGGGATCTTTGGTTTGATTCGCAAGGGAGATCTTACTCAGGCGTCTGAAAATCTCGAACGCATCTATTATGATTTGCTGAAGGAGGACGCCTCTTTCTTCAGATTAATCCCAAAGGAAGATCTGACACATAAACTTCTCGATGAGCATAACTATACCAACGGTCACCTTGAGATCGTTGCCGAGCTGTTCAATGCTGAGGCAGAGCTTGAACTTGCAAAGGGCAACATGGCAGGTGCAATGGAGTACTCCGAAAAATCTCTCCTGCTCTTCGAGTTCATCGACCTGGAACAAAAGACACTTTCTATGGAGCGTCTTGACAAAATGACTGCAATCCGCGACAGAATTTCGGGGCTCAGGGAATGAGCAATAAAGTTTTAATCACTGAGTTACACTGTGTTTAAGAAAAAATCAAAGAAAAGCCGCAAGCTTTCCTGCAAGAATTGCAACACCTTTCGAAGCTCCTTCCTGAATATATTCCACCTCATGATGTGAAGGTACAGCTACAGGATTCGGATCTATAATATAGACAGGAGTCATCATGGAGACATAATGAATTAATCCGGCAGCAGGATAAACATTCAACGAAGTGCCAATTACAACAAATATCTCCGCATAAGAAGCTATCTCTGCTGCCTCCTCCATCGCCGGCACCGCCTCACCGAACCATACTATATCTGGGCGTAACAGAGATCCATCGGGAGCTTTTTCACCAGGTCTGATATCGCGGTATCCGATGTCAATAACAATACCTGGATCAACGCTGCTGCGTGCCCGGGTCAGCATACCGTGCAGGTGCAGTACCCTGGTGCTTCCGGCACGTTCATGCAGATTGTCAACATTTTGAGTTATTACCTGCACATCATGGTCCTTCTCCAGTCCTGCCAGTCCGGTGTGACCCTCGTTGGGATGAGCTCTTTCAAGTTGCCTGCGCCGCTCATTATAGAATCGTAATACCAGGTCAGGATTTCTGTGCCACGCCTCGGGTGTAGCAACCTCCTCTACACGGTACTCCTCCCATAGCCCTCCGCTTTCTCGAAATGTCTTTATGCCGCTCTCGGCACTCATCCCGGCGCCGGTGAGAACCACTATCTTTTTCATAATGTGAAGATAATAAATTGCAAGAAGCAGGGAGCATGGAGCTTGGAGCTCAGTTAGCATAGCAGACAGGTTTAATATTAATAGTTTCCCCTCCTGAGTCAGGAGGGGTCTCACTGGCGGTCGCCAGTGAGGGGGTGGTGGACAATATACCATTCAGGCAGAGGTCAGGGTGCATTGCAGAAATGCAGATAGTGGAACTGGTTTATTGTACTGTATAGTTTTTATATTTACACAGAGTTACTTGAATCCTATGGGCAACGAAAGAATAAGTGCAATTCTTGAAAACCAGCAAAGGTTTTTTGCTGAAGGCAGAACCCTTGATGTCAGGTACAGATTGGAAGTGCTGAAGAAGCTTCGCTTACTGATCCTGGAGCATGAACCACTGATCAAAAAGGCCTTGTGGAATGATTTTCACAAACCTGAATTTGAGGTGGTGGCTACTGAAACCAGGTTCGTCATCAAAGAGCTGAATCATGCAATCGGAAGGCTCAGACGCTGGGCAAAGCCACAGAGAGTCCGCACACCAATTGTACACTTTATTGCAACCAGTCGAATAGTCCCTCAACCCTATGGTCAGGTACTTATTCTTTCTCCCTGGAATTATCCTTTTCAGCTTGCAATGGTCCCGGTTATCGGAGCTCTGGCAGCAGGTAACTGTGTAGTGATGAAAGTCTCACAGCAGGTACCTCATACTACCGCAGTATTGAAAAAGATTATTGAGAATTTCTCTTCAGAGCTTATCGTGATGCTGGAAGGGGACCATGTAGTGAGCGAACAGTTGCTTGATCATAATTTTGATTACATCTTTTTCACGGGAAGCTGCAAGATTGGGAAATATGTAATGGAAAAAGCTGCTGTCAACCTTACTCCGCTCTCTCTGGAGCTGGGAGGTAAAAATCCTTGTGTTGTTACCGCTGATGCCAGGCTCGATTTCGCTGCCAGGAGGATAGTATGGGGTAAGTTCATGAACGCCGGTCAGACCTGCATCTGTCCTGATTATCTGCTTGTGGATAAAAAAATCAAAGATCGATTCCTTAAACTTCTTGGCAAAGAGATTACCGCTTCCTACGGCCCTGACCCCGAAAAAAGCAGTGACTACGCAAGGATCATCAGCAGCAATAACGTCAGACGGCTTGAATCTCTTATGCACAGCGGTACCATTGTCGCAGGCGGAAGATGTGACCCTGAAGGATGCTACGTTGAACCGACGGTTATAAAAGACATCACTCCTGGTGATCCTGTTATGGATGAGGAGGTTTTCGGACCCCTGTTGCCTGTTATTGACTATGAGGATTTTAATGAGGTTTACGGAATCATAGAATGTCATCCCAAGCCCCTCGCCGTCTACATATTCACCACCGACAAAAAGACTGCAGGGAAATTCATTGAAAAAACAAAGAGCGGAACAGCTGCGATAAATGACACGGTGGTTCAGATCGCCTCACCA
>JALOMO010000026.1 GCA_025455395.1 Bacteroidales bacterium | reverse complement strand
TAGTCAGCGCTGAGGAATATCTTGCCGGGTGCAGGTATAAATGCTTTTCGTATCTCACGCCCCTCTTCGTCACGTACAGGTATGTTCTGAAGGTTAGGGTTGGTCGAACTCAGTCTTCCCGTTGAAGCAACGGCCTGGTTATAGGTTGTATGTATGCGACCTGTTCGCCGGTCAACCAACTCGGGAAGTGATTCAACATAGGTTGAAAGTAATTTCTTCAGACCCCGGTACTCGAGCACTTTGGCAATTACAGGATGTTTATGTGTCAGGCGTTGAAGCACCTCTTCATCAGTGCGATATTGTCTTGTCTTTGTAAGGCGCGCATTTTCGTCGAGACGGAGCCTGATGAAAAGGATCTCTCCAAGCTGCTTTGGAGATGAGATGTTGAACTCCTGGCCGGCGAGTTTATATATTTCTCCTTCAAGTCTTATGATGGTCTCACGCAGTGATACAGCGTAATTCTTCAGCACTGTTTCATCAATCAGAATACCTTCTCTCTCCATTCCTGCCAGGACACTAATCAGGGGCATTTCTATCTCCTTCGCAAGCTTTTCCAGTCCCTCTTTTCTGAGCAGCGGTTCAAAGACATTTTTCAATTGCCATGTTACATCTGCATCTTCGACAGCATATTCCCTGATCTTTTCACGATCAACATCCCTCATGCTCTTTTGACGGGGACCGCGTTCTCCGATAAGCTCCTCTATCGGAACCGGAGTGTAATTGAGATATTTCGTTGCCAGAAGATCCATGTTATGACGCATGTCAGGTTCCAGGAGATAATGCGCCAGCATGGTATCAAACAGGGGCCCCTTTACCTCCATATCATAACTTGACAACACCTGAATATCAAACTTCAGATTCTGACCTGTTTTTCTTATTGCCGGGTTTTCAAAAACCGTCCTGAATGGTTCCAGAAGCCTGAGTGTTTCTTTCCTGTCAGGAGGAAGCCACAGCAGTGTCCCGTTTCCTTTTTCCCAGCTGAAAGCGACAGCAACAAGCTCACTATTAAGCGGGTCGAGGGAGGTTGTTTCAGTGTCAAAACAGAATTCATCAAGCTTTCCAAGTATCCCGGCAAGATTCCTGGCCTGTTCTATACTTTCTGCAATGTTATAGTTATGGGGAGTTGTATCTATTCCCGCGGTTTTATCGCCTTTTATTGAGGGCGTCTCTGCGAAAAGAGACCCCTGTGAGTGGTTTGCAGGCTGTGGTTGAGCAAAGATTGTCTCCTTTTCCTCCGGTTGGGGCCGGGAGGCCGGTTCGCCCTCACGCCCCAGCCGCGCTGCAAGTGTCCGGAATTCGAGCTCTTCATAAAGTTTTCTCAGTGCCCCGATGTCAGCATCGCGTCTGAGATAATCCTGGTGCATGAACTCCACAGGAACATTCTGTTCTATTGTTGCCAGTCGTTTTGAAAGCAGTATCTGCTCCCTGTTTTGCTCAAGAATGTCCTTCTGTCGCCCCTGGAGCTCCGAAGTGCGTCCAAGGAGTGTTTCTATTGCTCCGTACTCGCCGATGAGCTTACAGGCCGTTTTAGGGCCTATTCCGGGTGCCCCGGGTATGTTGTCAGAGGTATCTCCCATAAGCCCTAAGAGGTCAGTGATCTGAAGGGGTTCAACCCCGTATTCCCTTATGATCTCTTTTTTTCCCCAGATTTCAGCTTCACCTCCGCTCCTGCCAGGCCTGTACATGAGAACATTGTCGGTCACAAGCTGGGCAAAATCTTTATCCGGAGTCATCATGTAGGTTATGTAACCGGCCTCAGCTCCTTTGCGCGCCAGTGTTCCGATCACATCATCGGCTTCGAATCCGGGGACCTCTATGACCGGAATGCGATATGCCTCCAGCAGTCTTTTGATGTAAGGCACAGCAATCTTAATATCCTCGGGAGTCGCGTCACGGTTGGCCTTGTAGGCCGGATAGATCTCGTTTCTGAAGGTGGGGCCCGGAGGATCAAAGACAACAGCAATATGAGATGGTTTCTGCTTGCTGAGCAGATCTTCAAGGGTCAGCAGAAAGCCAAAGACAGCAGATGTATTCATCCCGCCTGACGTAATCCTGGGATTCCTGATAAACGCATAATATGACCTGAATATCAGGGCATAGGCGTCAAGCAGGAAGAGCCTGTTATCGTTTTCGGTCACAGTCATAAGTTATCAGTGGCGTGCCACTCGGCAAACGAGGTGGCTGTTTCATAAAGCTTTACGCTGTGAAGGGTTATTCCCTGCGGCATTCTTCCCAGAAGGATCTCTGCCACATCAGCAACGATATTTTCACATGTCGGCTGGTACTTTGAGACGATTACATTTCCAAAATGGCTGCGATAACTTTGTACTTTGTCAGCCGGGGCAAATCCAGCTACCATCAGAGCATGATCAAATTTATCAATGATGTTCTCCCTGACAAGCTTCTTAAGATCACCGAAATCAATGACCATGCCATTATGGGGATCATCGGGATTGTTTGCCGGGACTCCTGAAAAAGTCACATAGAGGATGTAAGAATGACCATGAACGTTACGGCAGGGACCCTCATAGTTCCATAATGCATGAGCCATCTCAAAACGAAACTCCTTTGTCACCCTAATTACAGCCATAGGTATATTTTTAGTGTCCACAAAATTAAACTATTTATCAGGACTTTTGTTTAATGTGATATTTCTGCCTGATTTTTACATGTTTATGTATCAACCAGCCAATTTAATGAGTATCTTTGCAGCCAATTTAACAATAACCGGATGGAGAGTAAAAATGTGTTGACAATCCCGTTCCTTGCATCGGAAAGCTTCAGGAAGAATGGTGAGAACAAGGCCATGGGATTCGTTGGAGAAGAGGTTATGACCTATAACCAGCTTAAGAGCACCGTTGATGCCATCATCGCAATGCTTGAGAAATATTCTGTCGGTCACGGTGACAGGGTGGCCATTCTGAGCGGCAGCATGCCCAACTGGGGAGCCACATACCTTGCCGTGACATCCATGGGCGCTGTAGTTGTGCCCATTCTTCCTGATTTCACTCCGGAAGAGATATCGAATGTTCTGATTCACTCCGGGAGCATGGTGCTATTCGTTTCAGGCTCTCTTACTGCAAAGGTTGCAGGGTTTCGCTCTGAAGCATTGAGGGCGGTCTTCACTCTTGACGATTTTGCGGCACTGTCGGGTTACAACGGGACAGGATTCGCTCCTGCGCTCAGGCCTGAGAAAGAGTATCAGGTAGTGGAGGAAGATCTCGCAGCAATAATTTACACGTCGGGCACTACAGGTAAGTCGAAGGGAGTTATGTTGACACACAAGAACATTAGCTTTACTGCCCAGAAATGCCTTACGTTACAGAAGATAGAGAATGATGACGTATTCCTTTCCATACTTCCTCTGTCACATACTTA
Source organism: Bacteroidales bacterium (assembly GCA_025455395.1). Taxonomy (GTDB): domain Bacteria; phylum Bacteroidota; class Bacteroidia; order Bacteroidales; family VadinHA17; genus SR-FBR-E99. The sequence continues at coordinate 28,479 of JALOMO010000026.1, read as the reverse complement.
TGAACAGACGCTAGGACTGATACTTCCTCTCTTCAACGGGGCGGCTATATATTACCTGCGCAAGGCAGCCACACCGGCGGTACTACTGCCGGCGCTGGAACTGGTGAGGCCGACTGTAATGCTTACCGTACCCCTCATAATGGAGAAGATATATTTCAACAAAATAGCGGCCACCTTCAACAAGAAGAAGATCATATCGCTGCTTTATCGCACTGCGCCATTCCGCAGGCTCCTCAATCGTCTTGCGGGTAAAAAGCTATATCAGACATTCGGCGGGAGGCTGAAGTTCTTCGGTATTGGCGGGGCAAAGCTGAATCATACCGTTGAGCAGTTCCTTATTGATGCAAAGTTTCCGTATGCCATCGGTTACGGGCTTACAGAGACATCACCCCTGCTTGCGGGCACAATGGTCGGGAGCCCCAGGCTGGGCTCAACCGGAAGGGCCATGGAGGGAGTAACACTCAAGATCGAGAATCCCGATCCCGTCACATCCGAAGGCGAGGTATGGGCCAGAGGTGAAAATGTCATGAGGGGATATTTCAACGAACCGGAGAAGACTGCCGAGGTAATCACCCCTGACGGATGGTTCCGCACTGGCGACCTGGGCATAATATCGTCTGACGGATTCCTCAGTATAAAGGGGAGGCTCAAGAATATGATCGTGGGCTCAAGCGGTGAGAATATCTACCCCGAAGAGATTGAATCAGTTATAAACGATTTCGGACATGTCATCGAATCGCTCGTGGTACAGCAGAAAGGCAAGCTTGTTGCCATGGTGCACCTTAATATTGAAGAGCTGCAGGTAAAATATCATCATATGAAAAAGGAGCTATCAGAACAAGCTGAACTTAAGGTAGACGAATACCTTGAGGAGATACGCAAGTATGTTAATTCCAGGGTGAACAAGTTCAGCCAGCTGCAGGTTGTGGTATATCAGCCGGAGCCGTTCCAGAAGACTGCCACGCTAAAGATAAAGCGATTCTTATATTATTGACAGACAATTACCTGGCTCTTGAAGTCAGAATAATCTCATCCCCGGGAGCTGTAGCAAAACTGTAGCCTCCGGGGATTTTTTCATAATCAAAGTTTGAAGTGAAGCTACTTCCATTGAACGGGCATTTCAGTCTTACGACTCCGCCTTTTTCAGGTTTCAGCCAAACTTCTTTTATCCTTCCCTCTTCCATCGAAGCAGTAACCAGCACTGCACCCTGCGCCCTGAGTGAACTGAAGGAGACCTCCTTCCATTCAGCAGGTATTGCCGGGAATATTTCGATAAATCCTCTGTGGCTCTGCAGCAGCATCTCCTGTACAGCTGATGCGAAGGCGAAGTTTCCCTCCAGAGTAAAAGGCCGGTATGTAAACTTCGATTTGCCGGTTCCCGACTGGTCGCCGTTGACATGAAAGCTGTTTGGAAGGCAGAAGCACTCCGCGAAGGTTCTGAGTGCACTGGCAGCCTCATCGCCCCTGCCGGCACGGGCATAAATATTACCGAGCCAGGCAAATGAGTAACCAGTCCAGTAATCGGTACCGTTAAGCACCAGATTATCGATAGACCTGGCTACCAGCAGACTGTCATCAGCTGAGTTTGAAATATCGTTTAATCCAAGCGGAAATATCGACATTAGATGCGAAAAATGGCGGTGAGATTCGTTGTAGGGATATCCCGGGGCAATCATTAGTCCCGTTACACTGTCAGCAGCAAGAGATGGCCATTCGGAGAGCATCTGATTGTATCTCTCACGCTCCTCCTCCAGTCCAAGTATACCTGCAAGCTCTGCTGCCTTGCTGAAAGTCCAACGCGTGAGCGAAAGGTCAAAGTTTGTCATCTCCGGGAACCATGCATCGGGTCTGTTATCGTTAAACTCGGGGCTTGAGCTTAGTGGATATTTTCGGAATCCGTCATCTCCCGTGACAGAGAGCCGGGACAGGTGCAGGGCAGTCTCTCTTATCCACGGATATGCCTGATCGCGGAGGAATGCCGTATCTGCAGTATAAATCCACTGAAGATAGAAATGTTGTGCCAGCCATGCTGAAACAGTCGGGCCGAATGAGTATTGAATCCATCCTCCCATGGGTTCGCCTGCCAGGGTTGATACGCCTGGCACATTCAATCCTTCCGTCTCAAAATAATCACGGGTATATTTTCTGAAGGTTTCGCGTCTGTCCCACATCCATGATGTAAAGCCGGATGCAAGGTCGGTATGGTTCGAGCTATAGGCAGGCCAGTAGCTCAGCTGCGTATTGAGGTCATGGTGAAAATCGCCCTTCCAGGGCGGCAGCTGTCCATTGTCTGCAGTCCAGACAGCCTGAAGGGATATAGGGGGTGCATCTGCGCGGGCAGCGGCACCGAACTTGTACATTTCAAGATACCACTGCCGTTCAAGCAATGAATCGGGAAGCTCCAGGGAAGAGGCCTCCCAGAAGTTTTTCCACCAGGCCTTATGGTTCTCCAGGGCAGAACTGTAATCATTGGAAGAAGGATTGGTCTGCCGGGTCAGCCCCTCTCCCGGATAATGCGATCTGACAGACCACCAGCCCTCGGTCTGCTTCCTTCCGGGCCTCCGTTCAATATCAACAGAATAGCTGAATCCGCCCCACCCCTTCTGGTGATAGTGCAATGAATTTCCTTCCGTAGTAACGGCTCCCTGGTCATAACCGAGGCGTTCGAGATCATATGAGATGACCTGCGCAGGGTTATCCACTTCGCTGTTCTTTTTATATGCCGGAGGCACTAGGCTCGCTTCAGGTATCATTTTCCCGGTGAACTTATACCATCCCCTGTCGCCGGCAGCATCGACAAAAAGCTCGAGGCGAGTACCGTTTTCCCATTCAACAGTGCACACGGCAGTGGCTACGGCAAGGCAGACACGCGATACCTTCCCCAGGGTTGATATATCAAATTCGATAGCTGCTGCCGGAATTTTCGAGGGAGCAGGCAGACGGTCATAAGGAGCGTCGAACATTTCCTGTACAGCCTTATAGTTATCATCTCTCCATTGCTCACAAACCCACCGGTATTTCCATTCCGGTAATCCGATGTTTTCCATCGGTCGCAAGTCCCACAGGTCTGCCCTGTCAAGCGAAACCCTGAGGCGATCATTTTTCTGCCACACCAGGGCACCCGTGAAACCGTTTCCGAGAGGGATTCCCTCATCCCAGCTGCGCGGCAGGTCTGAAAAAAGAAGATCATGAGGACCCTCATTATGTCTTATCCCGCGATTGCATGATGAAAGGAGGGCCAATATAATAATCAGGGCCAGGTGCTTGTTCATATTTGTGGCGGTTAGATTTTTTTTGCTACTTTGCCCCAAATTACAAAAAAGAGAGATGTCGCTCAAAACAAAGTCTTTTCTGCTTATAATTTTAATCCTTGTCGTGGACCAGGTTGTTAAATTCATTGTCAAGACAAATATGGTTCTCGGGGACGAGTTTACTGTTCTGGGCGACTGGTTCAGGATACATTTCCTTGAGAATAACGGGATGGCCTTCGGAATGGAATGGGGAGGAAAGGCCGGCAAAGCCGCCCTTTCCATATTCAGGATGGCTGCGATTGCCGGTATCTTCTGGTATCTTACCGACATTATCAAAAAGAACGCACATATTGGGCTGGTTCTCTCTGTCAGTGCCATTGTGGCAGGAGCTTTGGGAAATCTTATTGACAGCGCTTTTTACGGAATGATATTCAGTGAGAGCTGGCACACGCCGGCAGTATTGTTCCCGGAGGGAGGCGGCTATTCTTCCTTCCTGCACGGACGCGTGGTTGACATGCTATACTTCCCTGTCATAGAGACAAGTTGGCCCGAGTGGTCCCCGTTCAGACCCGGGGAGAGCTTCATTTTCTTCAGGCCTGTATTTAACCTTGCAGACACCTCAATAACAACAGGTGTTCTGTCTATACTGTTTTTCCAGAAAAAGTTCCTCGGCGATATTAAATGATCATTTGCGGCAGTAGCTTAGACAGTGGAGCATATCGCTGAGCTTCTCGTCACGCAGTGAATAGTATATGTTCTTGCCTTCACGGCGGGCGCCAAGTACTCCTTTTTCACGCATGATACCCAGATGATGCGATGCCGTCGACTGTTCTATTTTAAGGATATTGTGTATCTCTGTCACCGTAAGGCTCTTGCCGCCTTCCAGTGCTCCAAGAATGGATATCCTTACGGGGTGCGCCATGGCCTTGAGTATGCCGGCAGCTCTCTCAAGTTCATTCGGGTCCAGATTACCGATCTCCATCTCTTTCACTTCAATGCTACCGCAAATATATTCAAATTCCACATTTTGTCTTACTTTTGAGGTGCTTACCCGCAGCAACGATGACCACGCTTGCAGATATAAGAAAGCCCGTCGCCCGCGAGATGCGTGATTTTGAGGCCTATTTCAACCGTACGCTTCAGACTGATGTCCCGTTCTTCCGAATCATTCTCAATTATATCATTCGCCGTAAGGGCAAACAGATGCGCCCTCTGCTGGTCTTTCTCTCGGCAAAGCTCAACGGAGACATAACCGAGTCATCATATGTGGCGGCATCGCACATCGAACTGCTGCACACAGCCACTCTTGTTCATGACGATGTGGTTGATGATGCTGTCGAAAGAAGGGGGCTTCCGTCAATAAATGCACTGTGGAACTCAAAGATTGCCGTCCTGGTGGGTGACTACCTGCTCGCCCAGGGGCTTCTCATGAGTGTGGAGAAGAAGAGCTACAACATGCTTGAGATTGTGTCGGGAGCCGTCAGGGAGATTATCAAGGGCGAACTGCTGCAGCTGCAAAAGACACGCAAGCTCAATATCAGGGAAGAGGACTACTTCAGGATCATCACCATGAAGACCGCAGCGCTGATCTCTGCCTGCACCGCCTGCGGTGCGAGCTCGGTGACTGACGATGAGACCACGATAGCGCGGATGAAGCTGTTCGGTGAATATATCGGGATTGCATTCCAGATCAAGGACGACCTGCTTGACTACTCAGGCAACGGCCTTACGGGTAAAAGGGAGGGTAATGACATCAAGGAAAAGAAGATAACCCTTCCGCTTATCCATGCCCTGCGCGAAGCAGGCATTTTGGAGAAAAGAAGGATAATACGGTTGATAAGGAAGAAAAAGAAAGGCAGGAGAGAAATAAGAGAAGTGATCGAATTTGTCCGGAAACACAAAGGTCTTGAGTATGCTGAAGCTAAAATGAGGGAGTATTCCGACAAGGCGCTGCAGATACTTGAATTCTATCCTCAGTCTGAAACCAGGTCAGCTCTTACAGAATTTGTAATGTACTCCACACTAAGAAAAACATGAAAAATGTAACACGCTTCCTGTCGCTTGAGAAATTTGCAGTGGCAGGTGTTTCAAGAGATCCGAAGAAGTTCGGGCAGGTTATGTTCAAAACGCTTCGCGAGAAAGGCATGGATGTTGTTCCCGTCAATCCCAATGCCGAAATCATAGCCGGGGTTAACTGCTACCGATCGGTAGGAGACCTGCCGGCAGATGTCCGGGGTCTTATTTTCGCCACTCCGAAGGGGGAAACACTGGCTGTCGCCAGGGAGGCCATCGCTCATGGAATAAAAGATATCTGGATTCAGCAGGGGGCGGAATCGAAAATGACGATCGCGGAACTGGAGAAGGAAAACATCAACCTGATCCATGGTGAATGCATAATGATGTTCTGGAAGCCCTCCGGCATTCACTCCTTTCATCGTTTTCTGAAGAAAATATTCAGGGGGTTGCCCGCTTAGGGAAAAATATTCGATTCTCGCGAAGTTAAGAGAAAGTGTAAGGCAATCTTAACTGCTGTAATTCAGACATTTGTCTGATTAAATAGAATTTTTTGTTCCACGTGGAAAAAAATCATTTTTGAAGGGCTGCGGTCAGAATCGCAGCTTTTTTTGTGCCCAGGACCGTTTCCAGCTCTTCAGGTGATGCCTCGCTGATTTTTTTCACCGAACCGAATTTTTTCAACAGGCGTTCTTTTGTCTTCTCTCCTATTCCGGGAATTTCATCCAGAAAAGAGCGGTTCATTTTTGAACTTCTTTTTCCGCGGTGAAAATTTATGCCGAACCTGTGGGCTTCGTTCCTGAGGTGCTGGATAATTTTCAGGGTTATGCTGTTCTTATCGAGGTAAAGAGGAACGCTGTCACCCGGGAAATATATTTCTTCCAGTTTCTTTGCAATTCCTATTACGGTTATTTTTCCCCTCAGACCAAGATTTTCAAGGCTCTTCACCGCCGACGAGAGCTGACCCTTACCGCCGTCTATCACAACGAGCTGCGGCAGCGGCCTGTTTTCATCAAGCATCCTCCTGTAGCGTCTGTATATAACCTCCTCCATTGATGCAAAGTCATCAGGCCCGGTGACTGTTTTAATATTGAAATGACGGTATTCGCTGTTTGCCGGTTTTCCGTTCCGGAACACGACGCAGGCCGCCACGGCCGATTCTCCCTGTATATTGGAGTTGTCGAAACATTCAATCTGAAGGGGAAGTACGGGCATGTGAAGATCTTTCATCATCTTCTCAAGGTTACGCGCCGTCCTGTTCTCTTTTGACTTTTCGGCAACCTTTTTCTGCCGCTCAAGGCGGAAGAAGACGGCATTGCGGTTGGCAAGTTCCATGAGCTTATGCCTGTCTCCCCGCTGCGGGACCGAGTACTTTACTTTATCAAGCTGTATATCAGGCATAAACGGAACCAGCACCTCGGGAGAATCACTTGCCACCCGCTGCCTTACCTCAGTAACGGCTGTCGACAGAAGTGATTCCTTTTCTTCTTCAAGCCTTATTTTCAGCTCAATAGAATATGTTTGTACAATAGCTCCCTCTACAACTTTCATATAGCTGAGAAACATCGACCCTTCGTCAAAGGAACATCCGAAGACATCGACATTCTTCACTGAAGCATTGACCACCACTGATTTGCTGCGGTATTTAGCAATGATCTCAAGTTTTTCCTTGATCCTCTGTGCCTCTTCGAACTTAAGGTCGGAAGAGTACTGCCTCATCAGCATTTCGAGGTGACCGGTGACGGAGCTTACATCTCCCTTGATTATCTGCCTGATACGGTCAATCTGGGCATTATGTTCTTCTTCTGTCAGCAGCCCGATGCAGGGAGCCTTGCAGTTGCCGATATGGTATTCGAGGCAGACCCTGAACTTACCCTCGTCAATTGATTTCTTATTAAGCGGGAGCGAACAGGTCCTTATCTGGAAGAGCTGCCTGATGAGCTCAAGCAGCGTTCTTACCGCCGGCACGGAAGTGTAAGGCCCATGGTACGAGGAGCCGTCGGCTATCAGCTTCCGGGTCAGGAAGACCCTTGGAAAGTGCTCATTTTTAATGCATATCCAGGGATATGTCTTGTCATCCTTAAGCAGGATATTATACCTTGGCTGATGCTTCTTGATAAGATTGTTCTCCAGAAGCAATGCCTCAGATTCATTGTCAACAACAGTATGATTAAGCCCTGTTGCACGTGAGAGCATCACCTGTGTTTTGCCGGACTGGTTTTTTGTGAAGTATGATGAGACGCGTTTGCGCAGGCTGCGGGCCTTACCTACATAAAGAATCGTCCCGGTTGAGTCCACAAACTGGTAAACTCCCGGCCTGTCAGGAAGAGATGAAACCGTAGACCTTATAGATTCGTTGTTCTTCAGGCAGGAAATATTGAGCAGTTATTATCCTTTTTACCACAGAGTATCACAGAGTTAGGTGAGGAGTTTCACAGTTTCATTTCCCGGATCCAGGTCTGTTTTACTCTTTATTAACTCTGTGTAAATCTTCGGTAAATATATCCAATCAAATAAACAGCGGTACGTGGCTGAATGTTTTCCCGTCAAAAAGTCCCCTGTCGCTCAGTTTCAGCACAGGGATAACTAGCAAAGCCATGAAGGAGAGGGTCATGAATGGCGCATCCATTGTGCAACCCAGGCGCTTCACGGTCTCTGTGAGGCGCTCATATCGCGCAGCGATGGCAGAAACCGGCATGTCAGACATTAATCCTGCCACAGGAAGACTCAGTATTTCCGATCCTTCGTCGGAAAATACCGCCAATCCGCCTCTGGTGCTGACAATCATGTTTATGGCCGAGACTATGGATTTGTCATCCGCTCCGATAGCAATGATATTGTGGCTGTCATGAGCAACAGATGTGGCAAATGCTCCCTTTGCAACTCCGAATCCCCTTATAAATCCTACAGCAGGAGGGGCATCGTTATATCGTTCCTTTACGACTATCTTCAGCAGGTCTTCGTCCGGCCGGGCTGAGACAAAGGGACCTTCTCCTGCAGACGCTGTTTCAGCGGTCGTCAGCAGCTCTCCGTTAAAGGCTCTGATTACCCTTATTTCTCCACCTTTGTTGGGTACTTTTATCTCTTCATCAATAATTCTGCTGCATTTAAACCTGTTAACTTTTTTTGTCTCTCCCGGAAAGAACAGGGTTCTCTTGCCGTCAAATACGCATTGTCCGCCTATCCATGTCTGTAAAACATTCATTCTTCCGGGGTCATCAACTACAATGAAATCTGCATCATCGCCCGGCCTCAGCATTCCGGTATCAATACTGTAATGTGTTGATGGATTAACCGTTGCTGCCCTTATAACATTAAATATGTCATATCCATCAGATATCAGTTGTGCAACAGCTCTGTTGATATGTCCTCTGTTAAGTGTCTCAGGATGGAGGTCATCGCTGCATAGCATCACCATATATGGGTGCGTCCTCAACAGAGGAGCAAGGGCCTTCAGGTTTTTTGCGGCACTGCCCTCTCTGATAAGAATTTTCATTCCTGTCGAAATCTTTTCCAGTGCCTCTTCAAGCGTGGAGCATTCGTGATCAGTCGTAATTCCCGCGGAGACATATCTTCTCAGCCCCTCTCCCGTAAGTCCCGGCGCATGGCCGTCAACAGGTACACCTGCTTCAATTGCAATTCTCAGTTTTTCATGAACGCCAGTATCATCGTAAATTACTCCCGGGAAATTCATCATTTCAGCCAGGTAAAAAGCTTTTTTGTCTCTCAGAAGCGTTCTTATTTCTTCGGCATCTATTGTTGCACCGGAGCTTTCGAAAGAAGTTGCCGGCACACAAGACGGAGCTCCAAAAATAAATTTTACCGGAACACCCCTGCTGTCTTCAATCATGAAGTTTATTCCGTCAATTCCAAGGACATTCGCTATTTCATGTGGATCGGAGACGACAGCTACAGTACCGTGTCTCACGGCAGCCACAGCAAAGTGAGAAGGAGTGACCATTGAGCTTTCAATGTGAACATGAGCATCGATTAGTCCAGGTAGAATCCAGACATCCGGTGCTTCATCAATCCGGATTATCCTCTCAATTTTGCCACCGGATAGAATAAGTTCTCCATTGTAAACCTCCTTATTGAAAAGATCGACAATTTTTCCGGCAATTTTCATATTTCAAAATTTTATTTTGTGTTCCACGTGGAACATCTCGATTCATCTTCCGAGGTACATTATCAGAATAGAAATATCCGAGGATGATACGCCGCTGATTCTCGATGCCTGACCAATTGTAACAGGTCTTATTTTTGAAAGCTTCTGCCGCCCTTCAGTTGAGATTGATGAGAGTTCATCATAATTAACATCATCAGGTATTTTTAAATCTTCCAGACGGCTGATTTTTTCTGCGACGCCTTTCTCTCTCTCCATATATCCTGAGTACTTCAGCCTCACCTCAGCTGTCTCAATAATCTCCAGCTTCCTCGATGAACCATTGCACTTCAGTTTCTCAGATCCCTTCATCGTATTTAAAAGGTCCTTCAGGTCAATCTGTGGTCTTCCGGCAAGGTTTATTGCCTTTACCTTCTGAATGATTTCCGTTGTACCGTGATCTCTAAGAAAAGAGTTTATTTCAGAAGGGCTTATGCTTACTTCCCTAAGGAATGCAATAATCTCTTCAGCCATTTCCAGTTTCTCCTTTAGCCGCATTACTCTTTGCTCATCGGCCAAACCAAGTAGAAAGGCTTTTTCAGTAAGTCTTTCGTCAGCATTATCCTGACGTAGAAGTATCCGGTATTCTGCCCTTGATGTAAACATCCGGTAAGGCTCGTCGACTCCCTTTGTAACAAGGTCATCTATGAGTACCCCAATATAGGCTTCATCTCTTCTAAGAATAAATGGCTCACTGCCTCTTGCTTTTTGCACTGCATTAACCCCTGCCATAAATCCCTGTGCCGCCGCCTCCTCATATCCTGTCGTTCCGTTGATCTGACCGGCGAAATATAAACCTTCAATTTTCTTTGTTTCGAGTGTATGCTTAAGCTGTGTCGGTTGCATGAAGTCATATTCAATTGCATAACCCGGGCGGTATATAACAACATTTTCAAGACCGTGCACCTTCTGAAGGGCCCTGATCTGAGTATCTAAGGTCAGGCTGCTGGCAAAACCGTTTATATAGTATTCATTTGTATCCCAACCTTCCGGCTCAAGAAATAGCTGGTGTGTTTCCCTGTCAGCAAACGTAACAATTTTGTCCTCTACACTGGGGCAGTATCTTGGTCCCCTTCCTTTTATTCTACCAGTGTAGAGAGGGGAAAATTTTAGTCCCTCCCTAAGCTCCTGGTGCACGTTTTCATTGGTATGCGTTATGTAGCAGCTTCTTGGGTCATCAATTATTACCTCATCATGCATGTAAGAGAAGCATCTTCCGTCGGTATCGCCCTGCTGTTCCGTCATTACGGCAAAGTTCACGCTACGGCCGTCAACTCTCGCGCTAGTCCCGGTTTTCAGCCTTTCAACAGAAAATCCTATCTCCCGGAGCTGATCGCTTAATCCTTTTGACGCCTGGTCACCCGATCTGCCTCCTGTAGTTGTTTTAAACCCTACATGCATCAGTCCGTTCAGGAAGGTACCATTGGTTAGTATTACAGCCTTTGCGTGAAACCTTGTGCCAAACGATGTAACAACTCCATTTATCTTACCTTCTTGAATTATCAGTTCTGTCGCCTGCTCCTGCCATATATGCAGGTTTTCGCTGTTCTCAAGGGCCTTCCTCCATTCCCTGCTGAAAAGCATTCTGTCGCACTGTGCCCTTGGGCTCCACATTGCAGGTCCTTTGCTTCTGTTCAGCATCCTGAACTGAATCATCGTTTTGTCAGTAATTATTCCTGACATGCCACCCAAGGCATCTATTTCTCTGATTATCTGTCCCTTGGCGATTCCTCCCATTGCAGGATTGCATGACATCTGGGCTAGTTTTGTCATGTCCATGGTAACAAGAAGGGTTCTGGCTCCCATCTTCGCCGACGCCCATGCCGCTTCACAGCCAGCATGTCCACCGCCCACCACAATGATATCGTAAATGAAATTCATTCTGCGTATGATAAGGCCAGATACATTTCTTCCATCTCGGCCATCCTCATTTTTTGCTCAGAGGTTCTGTCATCATAACCGCATAAATGAAGGAATCCATGAAATATAACCCGTCTGATTTCAGACTTGAATGTTTCTGATAATTTTACTGAGTTATCCTTTACCCGGTCAACGCTAATATAGATCTCCCCGTTTACTATCTTTCCTTCTTTATAATCGAATGTGATGATATCAGTATAATAATCCTTCCCCAGAAACTCCCTGTTTATCTCATAAAGCTTTTCGTCCCCCGTAAAAACAACATCACATATTCCTGGCTTTAATCCGGCATCTGCAATAATTCGTGCAATAGTTTCTTTAACGGCTCCTACTTCCCGTAAACGAAATCTCTCTACATCGTAATGAAATTTGACTTTCATTTCTTCAGTATTTGAACTTCATTCTCACCTCATTGCCGCTGCTGTTATATTCAATTGAATCGGCCAGGCTCTTCATAATAAAAACTCCCCTGCCATGCAGGTTCTCAATATTCTTAGGGTCTGTCGGATCCGGAACGTTGCTGTAGGAAAATCCTTCTCCTTCGTCCGCAACGGTAACATCAAAAACATTCCCGTCTGAGTTCACAATTACCGTAACTTTTTTGTTTTTGTCACCCCTGTTACCATGAAGAATTGCATTATTCACTGCCTCGACTGTAGAAATAAGAATTTTTCCGTACACCTCATCTGAAATACCAAGCCTTTTTGATAATGTATCAACCATTGTCTCAATTACAGTGAGATTCTCGATGTCAGAAGCGATGCTAATACTTTCCATTAATCCGGCCTATCTTTGTTTATACTGCTAACTGGCATCAATTGTTTCAAAAGTGAGCTATTTTTTCACAAGCCATAACTCCGGATTTAGCTTATTCTTTTCTTCGTAAATCATAAATTTAATTACAGCCTTGTCTCCGTTCTCAGAATCCATGAAGACGTCTCCTATCTCCTGTCCCGTTATAACAGCGTCTCCTGCTTTAACTTTCACATTAACAATATTCTGGTAAACTGTCAGATACTTACCATGTCTTATAATGATTGCCATGTTTGCACCAGAAATTGCAAACACCCTGACTACTTCTCCCTTAAATACTGCCTTTGTCCGCGTCGGTCCGCTGGAGGTAATCTCAATACCAATATTGTCTTCCGTAACATTTTTTAATACCGGATGCTTCTGAAGACCGAAGTGGCTTGTAACAATTCCCTTCTCTACCGGCCATGGCAATCTGCCTTTGTTCTCGCCGAAAGAATCTCCAATCAACTTCATCTCTCCAGACATTGGTGTAGTTTTACTGCGCTTTCTCTCCTCCTCTATCAGCCTTGAAATTTCATTCTCAATACTTGCTGCAATTCTCTTCTTCTCATCCAGCTCCTGCTTAAGCTGCTTCTCCTTCCTTGTAAGCGTAGTTATAAGCTTTTCCTTCCTGTTCTGTTCTTCCCTTAAGATTTGCTTTTGCCGTTCCTCCTTGTTCTTCAGGTCGTTCACGTTTTTTCTGTCACTTTCTAGCCTTTCCTTTGTTCTGCTAAGTTCGCCATATATTGCCTCCATTGTCTCCGCTTCATTCCGTCTGAATCTTGCAACCTGCTGAATATATTTAAGTCTTTTGTAGCCCTGGTTGAAATCTGAAGACGAGAGTATGAATGCAAGAGCCGGCGTACCTTTAGTTGCCTTATATGCACTCAGGATTGATCTTTCATAATCTTTCTTCATTCTCTCTACGTCTTCTTCAAGCATTGTAATAGCCAGTCTGTTCAGTGAAATTCTGTACTCAAGCAGGCTGATCTCCTCGCCATACTCATTAATAAGCCTTTCTCGCAATGAAAGCTTCTTCCCGATAACTCTCAGTTCATTAAGGTTCTCTGTCTTCTGTGAAGCCGTGCTTTTCAGCATCCGGTCTACATATTCTATCTCCTGCAGGTTCTTTTTTCTTAGTTCTTCCAGCTCGGCCCGTGACTGGCATACTGCATTTATTGATGTAAGCAATGCCAGAATTATTATGGTCAATTTGATTCTCATAAAACCTCTCTTCTGTATGCCGGTACAATGAACTCTATCGGGTGCGCATAACCCAGCTCCAGCTGCTCAATCTTCAGTCTGACAAGAAACAATTTCTTTTTCTCCTCTATTGTTATCTCGCCGGGATATTTTTTGTCTTTATTTTCCCTGAATTCTGAAAAGCCAATCTCAATCATTGCTTCCGGGTCAGTAGAAATAATTGATTGACTGCAAATCTTACTAACCTCAGGACATATGGTTATAGTTCTGTGATATAGTTCATTACCATAATCCAAAATGATCTTTCCCTCGTTGTCAATCGCGAATTTATCTGCCCTGGTATCCGGTGTATCTCCGAATATTATGCTGGTGAAGTCTTCAGGCAGACCGTACTTTCTCATGACTTCATCCTTGTTACCAAGGTATACAGTTCTTCCTAGTCTTTCTATCAGGCACACTTCGTTTCCAACCGTCAGGAATCTTGCAAGCTCAATTCCCAACGGACCTCTTACAGACAGAACCATATCTCCCTCGCTATTCACCTTCGCGTTAAAGCTGAACTCTCCTTCAATCGGAGTACCCCTCAGTTCAACTGTTCCTTTCTGTACTACAAATCCTTCTGCTACAAAATTGTTTTCAAAGACCCGGCTCATTTCCATCTCATAATCTACAGCTCCCGGATCTTTCGCTTCTATGGTATGGCGGTTCTTCTTTGACGATGCGCAAGCCGAAACCATGAATAATATCAGTACAGCTGCAACTATCTTCCCTGTTTGTTGCATTTGCTGATCTCCTCCTCCAGATATTTCTTTGTTCCATCCTTCTCAAGTGCCTCTCTCCAGTACTTTACCGCCTCAGGGCATCGCCTCAGTTTCTTAAGGATAAATCCCATATGTTCAAGTATTTCCGGATCGCGTTCATTTTGAACACTGAATATTCTTAGCATTGCCTCATAGGCTTTCCTTGTTTTGCCCTGTTTATACAATATCCAGGCATAAGTGTCAATATAGGTTTCGTTGTCTCCCTCCAGAGTCATAACTTCTTCGGCCATCTTAAGCGCTCTCTTCAGGTCGTTCCCGCCTTCTGCAAGAAAATAGGCATAATTATTCAGTATGAGCGGATCGTGTGGCGATATTTTAATTGCCTGCTCATAGTAATCATATGACCCCGGATAATCATTCATACGATATTTCAGGTCACCCATCATAGAAAGAACCTGAACCCTGAGCTCGTCATTATTTCCTGCAAGTATAAGCGCCTTCTTCAGTTCTGTCTCAGCAATATCATACTTTTTCAATTCCATTGCCGCTATAGCATAATAAACCTTTCCCAAAAGACTCTTGTTGTTTTCTGATGCATATCCGGAAGCCAGGGCATAAAGCTTTTCGTAGTCGCGGTCATCAGCATAGATTAGTATCAGCTTCTCCTTAATGTAAAATCCCGGTTTAATTGTCCTCAATAATATTTCGTATCTCTCCCTGGCCTCTGCTTCACGTCCTGTCAATTCATACATAGCAGGTCTAAGTGAGAGCACCTCCTCGTCGTTTCCATATTTCTCCTCCAGGATAACAAGCCCTTCTTCAAGCGATGCATCATTTTCCTTCAAATAGATACTATCCTGTAGCAGCTTGTTGGCAATGCTAATCTTTCTTTCACGCTCAACCAGATCGCTTTCAAAAACATTTCTCAGAAATCCTGAAATGTCAGAATACTCCTTATTATATACAAGGTTTAGCAGATATAACAATTGGCTTTCTATGTTATCCGGATCATTATCTATCAAGTCATTATATATGCTGTCACTCTTTTCCTTTTTGCCGTCTTCCAGGTAGATATCAGCCAGAAGAGCCTTGTATCTTATCTCCGAAGGGTTGTTTTGGATGAGTCTTTCAGTCCTCTTCGCAGCAGACTCAAGCTCTCCCAGATTAATTAATCCCGATATCATCATCAGAAACATATCCTCGGTAAGGGCGCCCTCCTTCTCGAGTTGCCTGAATAGGGAATCAGCTTTTTGGGTGTCACCTTTTTCCGAGTAAATTCCGGCAAGCAAAGACTTTACCTCAATTGCATTGTCATCAGCTTTAAGTGCACGTTCGAAATATGAAATTGCCTCTTCGCTTTGATTTAGCTGCATAAAAAGATATCCGGCGCCGACCTGGTACCAGAAATTTCCCGGTTCTATATCAGCGGCAATCTTTGCATTTTCTATGGCTTTGCTACTGTTTCCCTTAGCATTATAAATCTGGGCCAGTTCGCCATAAGGGACAGCCCGGGTTTTATCAATCTCAATGCACTTTTCGAAAAATTCAACAGCCTGATTAAGGTCTCCCAGATACTTTATTCTTATCGCTTCCGCAAGCAGGTATTCATACCTGGTGCTCTCCCTTGCTGAACTGCCAGCCTCAGATCCACTCCTGAGGGTTCTTTGTGAATAAGAGCAGACCCCTATCAGATAAAGAACTATAACTAAATAGTATTTCATTGTTTTCCTGAATGACCGAAGCCGCCTTCGCCTCTTTGCGTTATATTAATTTCTTCCGTTTCCACCAATTCTGCCTTTTCATGCCTGGCAATGACCATCTGGGCAATCCTGTCACCGTTATTCACGATAAAATCACTATCAGACAGATTTATCAGAATAATGCCAATCTCGCCTCTATAGTCTGCATCAATTGTACCAGGCGAATTAAGAACTGTAATGCCGTGTCTGACAGCCAGGCCGCTTCTGGGTCTTACCTGCGCCTCATAACCCTCAGGAATCTCAATATACAGACCTGTTCCAATCAGTTTTCTCTCCATGGGCCTGATAACGATCGCTGAATCAGTCATTGCCCGCAGGTCCAGTCCTGCCGAGTGTGCCGTCTCATAAGCCGGCAGCCTGTTTTTAGATTTATTTACTATCCTTATTTTCATGCCTGATATTAAACAATAACGTAAAGAATCTCTCTTTCTTCTGAATAGCTGCAAAGAAAACAAACAGCAGTGCAGTATCAATAACAATATTCAAAATCCTGTTATTTCCTTCTAATAGTCGGGCCACAGCGAAGAGCGTCAGGGCGAGAAGAATGTATGACGCAATTCTTTTCACCTCATAATCAACGGGGTACAATTTCTGCCCTACTATGTAAGATACAGCAACCATAGTCATATAGCAAGCTACGTGGGCCCATGCAGCAGCAATATATCCGAAGTGCGGGACAAAAACCACATTAACAGCAATTGTAACGGCAGCGCCGAGGAGGGTGATCCACGCTCCATAAATTGTTTTATCATCAACCTTGTACCAGATGCTCTGATTTATAAATATCCCCAAAAGGAGATATCCCATACTTATTACCGGCACCACGATAAGTGACTCACGGAAAACAGGACCAATGATCACCTGCAGGGCCTCAATATAAAGGTTTATTACAAGAAAAAGTATCAGAGCAGTAATTACAAAATATTTCATTGTTACGGCATAGGTCTTTCGTGCATCATGGTGTCCGGCCTTTTCAAAAAAGAAGGGTTCGGCAGCAAATCTGTACATCTGAATAAACAGAGACATCAATACTCCAACCTTATATCCTGCACCATACAGTCCTACCGTCTCCAGCCCTTCTGTGCCGCCAATAAGTCTTCTAAGCAGAATCTTGTCAAGCACCTCGTTCATTGATCCTGCTATTCCGCCAACAAGCAGTGGCCAGCTGTAAGAAAGCATCCTGGCAAGAAGGCTTCTGTCGAATGAAGGCCTTACTCTCAAAAACCAGGGTATCAACAGAAGAAGGGTTATGATTGATCCTGTCAGGTTAGCCACAAACACATAACCCACATCAATGCCGGGTTTATAAAATCTTAAAATCCAATCGCTTCCGCGGGCGGCTATTTTGGGGGCTGCCTCGAGGAAAAAGAATACCGCTCCGATGGTTACCGCAACATTTATGATCTTCAGGATACTAAAAATGACAGCCCTGTTGTTTGCCCTCAGCCATGCGAATGGTATGGCTGAAAAAGCATCAATAGCAACAATCCATGCGAACATCATGATATATTCAGGATGTTCTTTGTAGCCCAGAAAGGATGAGACCGGGCTGATAAAGAGGGAGACGGCTATAATGAACAGGGCTGAGGTAGCAAAAAGGCTCACCAGTGCGGTGCCATATACCTTGTCTGCCGGAGCCTTTTTACCTGCGAACCTGAAATATGTTGTCTCCATGCCATAAGTAAGGATGACAAGGGCAAGAACCATCCAGGCATAAAGCTCAGTTACGATACCGTACTGTTCGCGATTAAAGATATATGTGTAGAAGGGGGTGAGGAGTGCGTAGTTAAGGAATCTTGGAACAACCGTCCCGAAACCATAAACAACGGTCTGTCCCGCAAGCTTTCGTATATCGTTCATGCTTAACTCTTACTGCAAATATATATCTTTGTCTCTCTTAAATAAGAAGAAAATGAGTAGTTCGTTGCGTTTGTTATTATCTGTCACTGCAGCCTTAATGATTCTTGGCTGCACCGGTGCCGACAAAGGAGGCGTCCGCGCCGAGATCAAAACCACGGAGGGAGACATTATTATAAGGCTCTCAGATCTCACCCCGATACACCGTGATAACTTCATTAAGCTTGCAGAGGGTGGCTTTTATGACGGAGTATCGTTTCACCGCGTAATAAAGGATTTTATGATACAGACCGGCGACGGGTCAACAAAGCCCGATACAACTGCCAATCCCCCCGATTATACTATTCCTGCCGAGATCAATGATTCGCTGTTTCACAGAAGGGGTGCAGTTGCAGCTGCACGCATGGGAGACGATGTGAATCCCGAGAGACACTCATCCGGTACTCAGTTTTATATTGTACAGGGAAAAGTGTATAATGATGAAGAGCTTGCTAAAACAGAACAGCGAATCGACCTGAACCGCAGGCAGTATCTTTATAATCAAGCCCTTAAGGAGTTACGGGCATCAGCCGGGAAGGATTCAGTTCCTATGACAGAAGATGAGATACAACAGAATGCCATCGTTCGTGTTTATGATGCAACAGAGGCCTCTGGTCCATACACTACACCCGCTAACCGCAGGAGCGAATATGCAACTGTTGGCGGCACACCATTTCTTGACGGCGCATATACTGTTTTCGGCGAAGTTCTTGAAGGAATGGATGTTGTAGACGCAATAGCCAATACCGCGACAGACATTAAGGATAAACCCGTCAAAGATATCAGAATACTCAAGGTAAGAATCATCAGATAAGGTTACTCTTCAGGAGATGAAAGATAGGATTGAAAAACTGAGAAGCGAAGCAGAGGCATATTTAATAGCTGACCAGGAAAGCCTGGAGCAGTTCAGGATACTATATCTCAGTAAGAAGGGCTTAATTCCTGCGCTTTTTGACGGATTCAGGGAGTTGCCTGCAGATGAGAAGAAGGAGATTGGCTTCCTGTTGAACAGCCTTAAGCAATTTGCCACAGACAGGTATAATTCATCAAAGGAATCCCTGTCCTCAGCTGAAGCAGCCACTACCGGAAGAGACCTCAGTATGCCTTCCGTTCCGTTCGGGATGGGGTCACGGCACCCCATATCAATCGTTCGCAGGGAGATAATTGATATCTTCAGCCGTATCGGCTTTACTGTTTCAGAGGGCCCGGAGATTGAGGATGACAATCATGTCTTTTCCATGCTTAACTTTGCCAAAGATCATCCTGCACGTGATATGCAGGACACCTTTTACATTGAGAAGATCTCGGGCGAAGAGTCAGACCCGCATGATGTGCTGCTTCGAACACATACCTCCTCGGTACAGGTCCGGGTTATGGAGTCTCAGAATCCGCCAATAAGGACAATTTCACCCGGAAGGGTGTTCCGTAACGAGGCTGTTTCTGCCCGCGCTCATTGTATCTTTCACCAGATTGAGGGTTTATATGTTGCTGAAAATGTTTCATTCGCTGATCTTAAGCAGGTACTGCTCTATTTTGCCAGGGAATTGTTCGGCAAAGATGTAAGCATCAGGCTCAGACCTTCATTTTTCCCGTTCACTGAACCTTCGGCCGAGATGGATGTAAGCTGTAACCTGTGCGGCGGAAGGGGGTGCAACGTTTGCAAGGGAACGGGTTGGCTTGAATTGCTGGGCTGCGGGATGGTGGATCCCAACGTTCTTGAGGCCTGCGGCATTGATTCGGTAAAATACTCCGGTTATGCTTTTGGTATGGGAATAGAGCGCGCTGCAATGTTAAAATACAGAGTAAATGACCTCAGGCTCTATTTTGAAAACGATGTACGCTTTCTCAGCCAGTTCAGGACCGAAATTGTCTGAAATTATAATCTTTGTTACAATAACATACAAGCAATGAAACAGCATGACCTTACAATAGCATTTTGTGACAAGTGCGCCTTTGAGACCTCTTCTGTATTCAAGTACCTGACAAGGGATGAAACTGACAGGTTGAATTTTGAAAAAGAGTTCAGGCAATACAAGAGGGGCGATATTCTCTATCATGAAGGAAACCGGATTAGTGGCTTCTATTGCATTAATTCCGGTATAATCAAGGTTTTCAAGACGGGGGTTGACGGCAAGGAACAGATTATAAGATTTGCGCGCAAGGGAGAGATAATTGCTTACAGGTCTGTGCTAAGTAACGAGCCGGCGTGTACGTCTGCCAAAGTAATTGAAGACTGCCAGGCTTGCTTTATTCCATCAGAGCTGCTGATACAATTCGTAAAGACTAATCCTTCGTTTGCCTTCGAAATTGTCAAGCTTACATGCCATGAGCTGGCTGAGGCAAATGCATATATTACCGACATCGCACAGAAGACTGTCAGAGAGCGGGTGGCCGAGGTGTTGCTTCAGCTGGTCAAGGACTTCGGTCTTGATGACCAGAAGTACCTGCGTATTACCCTTACCAGGGAAGAGCTTGCCAATATTGTTGGCACTGCAACGGAATCTGTGATACGTCTTCTTTCAGAGTTCAAAAGCGACAGGTTAATTGAGCTTACCGGCCGTAAGATAAAGATTCTTGACCTCCGTGGCCTGGAGAAGATAAGTACCTGATCTTATTGTTAATCGTTAAAAAGGGTTCCGTCACTGCCTCTCATTATACCGAGATGACGGTATGCCGTTTCCGTTGCCTCGCGGCCTCTTGGTGTGCGTTTGATATAGCCCTCC
This sequence comes from Bacteroidales bacterium, assembly GCA_025455395.1. Classification (GTDB taxonomy): domain Bacteria; phylum Bacteroidota; class Bacteroidia; order Bacteroidales; family VadinHA17; genus SR-FBR-E99. The sequence continues at coordinate 7,998 of JALOMO010000026.1, read as the reverse complement.
TTTATAAGAAAAGGTTCATAAACCTCCTCAATGGTTCCGCTCTCTTCTCCTATAGCGGTTGAAATGTTGTTCAGGCCTACCGGACCACCCCTGAATTTTTCAATGATTGTCCTTAGTATCCTGTTGTCCATTTCGTCGAGTCCGTGTTTGTCTATGTTAAGCGCCTCCAGGCTATAGCGGGTTATGTCAAGGTCTATTGATCCGCTCCCCTTAACCTGGGCAAAATCTCTCACCCTGCGCAGCAGGGCATTGGCTATCCTTGGTGTGCCCCGGCTCCTGGACGCAATCTCTTTCGCCGAGATGTCATTGATTTCAATATTCAGTATTGAGGCAGACCTCTTAACTATCCCTTTCAGTGTTTGAGAATCGTAATACTCAAGGTGAAATTTTATTCCGAAGCGAGCCCTTAGCGGGCTTGTCAGTAAGCCAGACCGCGTTGTTGCCCCTATAAGCGTGAAGGGGTTCAGCTTCAGCTGCACAGATCTCGCCCCGGGTCCTTTATCTATCATAATATCAATCTGATAATCTTCCATTGCAGAATACAGATACTCTTCAACAATGGGGCTCAGACGGTGAATCTCATCAATGAAAAGGACATCTCCCTCATCGAGGCTTGTCAACAGTCCTGCAAGGTCTCCCGGTTTATCAAGAACCGGCCCTGATGTAACCTTCAGCTTAACCTTGAGTTCATTTGAGATTATTGTTGCCAGGGTTGTTTTGCCGAGGCCGGGCGGGCCATGAAGTAGTACATGGTCAAGCGCTTCTCCTCTCTGCAGTGCTGCTGTTACAAACACGCCCAGGTTGTCGGTAATGCGCTGCTGGCCCTTAAAATCAGAAAATGAGAGTGGTCTGAGTTGTCTCTCGACCTCCGCATCCCCTGTCGTTGCTATCTCCTTCCTGAGATTAAACTGGTCGTTTATCATCAATTCTACCTAATAAGCTTTACGTCGCTCTCTGGAAGTTTTATCGAAACGCCGTTAATATTTGTCTCTACATCGTCGCGGTAGGTAATTGTAAGCACAATTTCTCCCTCTTCATTGTATTTCTTCCAGGTTTTATTCCGCAGTCCGTTTTTGTAGAAACGCTCCTCACGGATTCTTCCGTTTTCATAGTAGAGTGTATGGTGTCCATCGGGGTTGCCCTGGTTATATTCTCCCTTGAATCTTATTCTGCCGTTCGGATAATATGCTTTCCATGGGCCATCGCGCAGCCCCAGAAGATAGCTGCCCTCTTCGATATTGTCACCAGACTTCAGTTTCCACTCGCCGTTTCTTTCTCCTTCGGCATAAGATCCCTGTGTAATTATTTCTCCGGTGCGTGTAAACTCAGTATAATTGCCATCGCGCACGCCCTGGTAATAATCCTCCTCCCTGAGAAGCTCTCCTTCAGGATAATACCATCGCCAGGAGCCGTCAATACGACCATTGCTGTATGGGCCGGCCTGTTCAAGCCTTCCTGTGCTGTTGTAAAATTTCCATGTGCCGGTACGCCTATTCTCAGTATATGTTCCCTCGGCAATAACTATACCTTCCGGAGAATAATCTTTCCATGGGCCGTTCCTGTTCCCCGCTTCGTCTACGATGCCGTCAGATACCAGTAAACCGTTATCATTGTAAATCTTTGCAGCCCTGACAGTTCCGTTTTCGTTGTATTCACGATGTATTCCCACGGGGACACCTTCTTTGAAGGGGCCTGAATAAATAAGTTTGCCCGCATCATTATAGCGGTTGACGATATCTATTCCGGCTCCATTATCAACATCCGTCCCGGTTACCCTTCCATTCTCATAAAGAAGAGTGACCAGCAGTTTTCCTTTCTGATCATATTCCTTGTAATACCCATGTAGTTGATCGTCGCGATAGTTTCTTTCCGTCTTTATATTTCCGTCCGGATAGAAATCAAGCCACTCGCCCTGCTTCATTCCTGAAGCATCAGTAAAATTTATCCTTTCACGACTTATCAGAAAATCATTGTTATATTCTAAAAGAGTAATAACCTTTCCTTCGCGGTCATATTCCCTTGAGAGGCCGTCTTTTTTGCCGTTTACATACAAAATTGTCTGTCTTATCGTACCCTCCGGGTAATATATTCTTGCTGTTCCCTCCTTCTTGTCTCCCGCAAACAGTTCAGTTGAATATAAATATGTTCCATAAACAGGATCTTTCTGATATTTAACATAATATCCGTTTCTTTTACCAAGAAGGTAGCTTATTTTTTCAGTTGTATCGCCTGCCTGGTCATAGAATACCCAAATACTGTCAAGAAGAAAACTTCTTCTTTTTCCTTCTGACTTAAGAACGCCCGTGACATAATAACTCTTCCAGAAACCATCAGGCTTACCGTTTCTTATGAAGCCTTCGCTTGATATATTTCCATTAGGATACCGGAACTGGTGAAAACCATCTTTCAGCTCTTCCCCTGTCTGCGCATACAGAAATGAAGGCAAGGCAAGCAGAAGGATCAGAAGCGTTCTTTTCATATTACAATCCGAGTTTTGCTGATATTTCAAGCATTCTTCTTATTGGCAGTGCTGCACGTTCAATTATCTCCGGATCAACAGTTATTTCCGGTTCTTCAAATTTAAGTGATTTATATATCTTTTCAACAGTAATCATCTTCATGAAGTTGCATTCGCTGCATCCACAGGTAGAATCTTTTGGCGGAGCTGGTATAAATAATTTGTCCTTCTGATATTTTTTCATCTGATGAATTATGCCAGGTTCAGTCGCAACGATAAATACTTTCCCCGGATCACGACTGATAAAAGAAAGTAATCCCGATGTAGAACCTATAAAGTCTGCTGCAATACGAACAGGCATTTCACATTCAGGATGAGCAATAATTTTGGATCCCGGGTTTTCTCTCTTCAGCTTTAGTATTGCTTCGAGAGAGAACTGCTCATGTACGTGGCATGAACCATTCCAAACAATAATATCCCTTCCTGTGAGGCCTTTAATATAATTGCCAAGATTCCTGTCCGGTCCGAAGATGATTTTCTCATCTGGCGGCAGTGATTCTATTATCTGTCTCGCGTTTGATGAAGTGCATGCTATATCGCTGAGTGCCTTTATGTCAGCTGTAGTATTTACATATGTAACAACAGTTCTTCCCGGATTATCATCAATGAATTTTTGAAAATCCTCCTTTCTGCAGGAATCAGCCAGAGAACAACCTGCAAGAGGGTCAGGGATTATTACCTTCTTTTGCGGAGAGAGAATCTTTGCTGTTTCTGCCATAAAAACAACACCTGCAAAAACAATCATATCTGCTTTTGTTGCAGCTGCCTGTTGTGAGAGTGCCAGGCTGTCACCAATGAAATCCGCTATATCCTGAATATCCGGCGTCTGGTAATAATGAGAAAGAATAACGGCATTCTTTTTCTTCTTCAGAATATTAATCTCTTCATATATTGTTTTATCAACAACCATATATTAAAATGTTATTAAAGTATATATAATTTATAGTGGTTATAATAGCCTGTTAATACTGTTTAAACAATTATATTATTCTTATTGCAAAAGTGGGTGTTAAAAGAATAAGAACATACTACTAACACATCAAAAAATGTACCTTTTCTGATAAAGAGGCAATTAGATACAATATTAACAATTGTTGAATATGTTTTGTTAATGGCTGAATCTTATTCTGAGAAAAGAATTTGTTGTTCACAGTGAGTTCAAATTTATTTTCAAACAGGTAAAAAATATATTTTGAAAATTGGAGGGAAATACACTTTCAGTAAAAGGTCTTTGAACACAAACCTAATGAACAATTATTAAGATTTTTGGTTACACATTATTAACAAAAGTGGTTATATATGATTTCTTTTCTAATATTAATTGTAGGTTTATATTTGTATAAAAATATAAGGGAATTTTGGAAAAGATTATAGTAGCCTCAGATCATGCCGGCTTCAGGCTGAAGGAAAAAGTTGTGAAATGGCTGATTTCAAGAAGATATGAGATAAAGGATCTGGGTTGTTTTTCTGAAGAGAGCGTAGATTATCCTGATTACGCTCATCCGCTTGCAGCAGCCATAGAGAAAGGTGAATATAAATATGGGATATCAATATGCGGTTCAGGTAACGGAATAAGCATGGCCGCAAACAAGCATCAGGGAGTACGGTCGGCTGTTTGCTGGAATGAAGAGATTGGGCGGCTGGCAAGGTCACATAATGATGCCAATGTATGTTCATTGCCAGGCCGGTTTCTTACGGAAGCAGAGGCAATTGTTATTCTAAAGACATTTCTTACAACACAATTTGAGGGAGGAAGGCATAAAAGACGTATTGACAAAATACCACTAAGGCAATACTGATATGCTTTCTGCCACATGTAAATATGGTATCAGGGCAGTGCTTTTCATTGCCTCGCGGCCTGATAAGAAAACAAATACCGGCCTAAGGATGATAGCAGAAGAGCTTAAGGTGCCGCAACCCTATCTGGCAAAAATTCTGCAGATACTTTCAAAAAAGAAGATACTTGGTTCAACAAAGGGACCTCATGGAGGTTTTTGTCTCGAGAAACCGGAATCCGAACTGACGCTTATGGATATTATTGAGGCAATTGACGGGGGTGATTTTTTTGACAGCTGTTATATTACAGGCAAGAGATGCAGTTTTGATAACCCCGACAAAGCCGTCTGTATTTTACACAACGATCTCCGAGAGGAGAAGGTTCGGCTATCCGCATTTTTCAGGTCAAAAACAGTGGAGGCTCTTGTTTTGCAAGTGCGCAGCACGCCGGAGGTCAGGATTTAAATCTGTAAATCAGTCTCCTGGCAATATGTGCTGCGATTATTCCTGCAGTTACACCCCCAATATTTGCAGCAAGATCAGTTATCTCCGCCTTACGCATCTCGGTGAGAGTCATCTGGAGTATTTCCATAACAGCACCAAAAGCTAACGGTATCAGCAGTACTATATATGAAAAGCTGCGAAAGGTTTGCCAGTGACACGAGTCAAGCAGGAGTACTGCTGAAAAAAGGGCATACATTGAGAGATGTCCCAGTTTGTCAATATATGGAATATTTAAAATTTTACCGGGCACCATTGTACTGCTGCCCGACAGGCTTAGCCAAAGGATCAGAAGGCCTATAAGGATACTTTTATAATATTGTTTCAGAAAGAGCCAGATCATCGAAGCTTTATGAGGGAGCGAAATTAGTAAACTAATATTAAATCTTTTGTAAATTTAGACGATATAAAATCATATGGCCGGGATATACCTTCATATACCTTTCTGCAAGAGCTGGTGCAGTTATTGTGACTTTTACAGTGTTACTGACAACACTGACATGGCGCCATTTGTTCAGGCCGTTACAAAAGAAGCTGTACTGCAGTCGGGCTATCTTGAGTCCGAGACGGTGGAGACGGTTTATTTCGGAGGCGGCACACCATCTCTGATGACCGCAGACCAGGTTCGGAGAATAATTGCCACGCTCCGGGAGAATTACAAATTTTCGGAAGATCCCGAGATAACAATGGAAATAAACCCCGATGATGTAACAGATGGAACTATCGGTGCACTTGCCGGTTCCGGGGTTAACCGGATTAGCCTCGGAGTCCAGTCGTGGAATGACAAAAGACTTAAGTTCCTGGGACGACGGCATAATTCCGCACAATCAGAAAAAGCCCTGGCGCAGGTGTTCAAGGAGGGGTTTGTAAACGTCTCGGTTGATCTTATCTATGGGATTCCCGGGATGGCGGCCGGAGACCTGAGGCTTGACCTTGAAAAGACATTTTCATTTCCGGTCACACATATTTCGGCATATCACCTGACAATTGAGAGCGGTACGAAGCTTGGCCGTCTGAAGAAAGAAGGCAGGCTGGAGGAGGCAGATGAAGAGACAAGCAACACTATGTTCAGCCTGTTGTCAGCCCGCTGCCGGGAGGAAGGATTTATTCATTATGAGATATCAAATTTTGCGAAAGAAGGATTCATATCCAGGCACAACTCCTCCTACTGGAAGCAGACACCCTATCTGGGACTTGGACCCTCGGCACATTCATTCAATCGTGCTTCACGGCAATGGAACGTTTCTGATGTGAAAAAATATATCCGATCGATAAACTCAGGGGCTGTTCCTTTTGAGCGCGAGGAGCTTGACCGGCTGACTACCTTCAACGAATATGTAATGACGTCACTCAGAACCATGTGGGGAATAGATCTGGGCTACGTTGAGGCATACTACGACAAGGAGCTGCATGATTACCTTGTCAACCTGGCAGAAAAATATATACGGTACGGCCTTTTAAGGCGTGAAAAAAATACCCTGGTCCTTACAGACCAGGGTAAGATGATATCTGATAATATAATTGCAGAACTCCTGATGGAGTTATGATCAGTTCCTTCCCTTCAGTAAAAAGGAGCCGCTACCTATTTTCTCCCCGTCCAGATAAAGCTCTACATTATAGGTTCCAACAATGAAGTCTCCGGTATTATCGAGGAAGATGCACATTTCGATATCCGTGTTTGCATAATCAACGGCCCTGTTGGCAGAAAAAATAAGCTGTTCTCCTCCGGCTTCGAAGAGGTTATCGGGAGAAGGGGTAATAACCAGCTGGTCAGGACGCACCACTCTCAGGTACACGATCTTGTTGCCGGCCTGGGCAATGGGATTCTCTCTAAGGGTGAAGCAGACGCGTACCTTATCAAGATTTTTTAACTCGGATGTCTCTTTGCGCTTTTTATTAAGTGCCACGGCGACAACGTCTTTAGCCTGTATGACAGATGCGATCGTGACTTTTGATGTCAGCTCCTCCTTTGCCTTTTCAAGCTCTACATTTGTCTCCTGTACTGCTGTCATCTGCTCTTTTATCTCCTGGTTTTCGGCAACAAGTATCTTATTGCGTGTATTCAGGGAGTCTATCTGTACGATATAACTCTTCATTATGTCACGCATAGTGCTTATTTCAGCTTTGTATTTTCTGATCAGCTGGGCGTTGGAGGCATTCACCTCAAGAAGCTTCTGTATCTTATTGCGCTCTCGTAAAAGCTCTGCATTAAGAGTGTCATTACTTGTCTTGAGTGTGTCATAGCCATACATCATCATGCGAAGCTCGCCGGCGAGAGAATCCTTCTCTTCGGTAAGTATCTGCTCCATCTCAACCATTTTATTCTTCTGGTTATAATAAAGTACCACGAGGGCTATCAAGCCCAGCGTCAGTATTATCGTTGACACAATCATGACCACCGGGGCACCCTTCTTATGCTCCAGGTACTCAGTCTGATATTTTTCCTGATTTTCCATTTCCTTTATTTTTATCGGTGCAAAATTAGTAATTATTATAGTTCAACAAATTTTATCTTCTCTTTGATTATCTTGCCATTGCGTTGAAATTCAATTAAATTAATTTATAACTTACTGTTTATGAGCGGTTTTTACGGTTCTGTCTCTGGCACAAGGTGCGTCGAGGATGTCTTTTACGGTACGGATTATCACTCTCATCTGGGTACTAAACGTGCGGGGATGGTGTTTTATGATGCAGAAATAGGATTCAGACGAAGAATTCATAACCTGGAGAATGAATATTTCCGCAATAAATTCGAACAAGAACTTCCGGAGTTTAAGGGAAGCAGCGGGATTGCGGTTATCAGTGACACTGATCCGCAACCAATACTTTTTAATTCACATTTAGGTCCTTTTGCCGTGGTCACAGTATCACGAATAGTAAATATCAATGAATTGGCAGATTTTTTCCTGGCCAGGAAGAAGCATTTTACAGAAAATTTCATGGGAAACATCAATCCCACCGAAATGGTTGCCAATCTTATTTGTGAAGGAGACTCTTTTGTTGAGGGAATAACCACTGTTTTTGAAAAGGTTCAGGGCTCCTGTTCTTTGTTGGTTCTTACCCAGGACGGGATTATTGCCGCCAGGGACAAGAATGGGCGGACCCCGGTTGTCATTGGAAAGAAGAACGGGGCACGGGCCGTGGCATCGGAGACCTGTTCATTTCCGAACACTGGTTTTGAGACCGAGTATTTCCTGGGGCCC
>JALOMO010000110.1 GCA_025455395.1 Bacteroidales bacterium | reverse complement strand
AAAAAATCTGCAGCCTTTCGACTGCAGATTTTCCTTGATTCTATTAAAGTCATTTTCCCGCAGGAAGAAGGACCTTGTTTATTGTATGAATTACCCCGTTGGTCCCCAAAACATTAATCAGGGCTGCATTTGAACTGATATTGGCCACAGTTCCGTTCCCGGAAGTAACAGTGAGTGCAGTAGCATTGAGGCTTATGTTGCCATTCAATGTGGGCACAACACCGGTAACCAGGTCAGAGGAAAATACTCGTCCCGTCGCGGTTGTCGGAGCAGAAACAATATGATGCTGCAACACTGCTGTCAATAAGCCGATCTCTATATCGTTGATTCCGGCTACACTCAATGCAGTGTACAATGCACTGAAAGCGGCATCTGTCGGTGCGAATACAGTAAGGTTAGAACCCGCAGCTGCAGCGGCATTGAGCAGTGCAGGTACTCTGCCGAGAGCAGCTACCAGTTGCGTGAACTCAGCACCGGGAGAGGCAGTGGAAAGAGCAGTGGCGATCTGAGCTATAGTCTTGTCAGGTGGAAGTAAAGTGCGGTCTATAACATGAACCACTCCATTATCTGCCATAATATCTGTGGTAGTAACACGTGTATTGCCATTGATAAATACACCATTGGAACCGCGGTTACTAAGGTAGAACACTCCTCCCAATGTGGTAATGGCATTATTTGCCGGAGCAGCAGCGGATGGCAGCTGACTTGCCTTTACCTCACTGCCGATCACATGATATGCCAGTACGGCGTCAAGAGTGGCACGTGCGGGAAGGGAAGTAATACCGGCTGCCGTGAAAGCTGCATTTGTCGGTGCAAACAGAGTCTTCTTTGAAGAACTGAGAAGAGTCTCGAGAATAGAGGGACTCGCTGCTGTTACCGCTGCAATAAGTGTCGTAAAATTCTTATTGAAGTAAGCAGGCTCAACAACAGTATTTACAAACTTTGCAATAGACGGCGGTACTAAGACCTTATCTATAATATGTACAACTCCGTTTGTGGTCATCACATCTGCCGTAAGCACTGTCGCAGATCCGTTCAGCTTAATACCACCCATGGTGGTAACAGAAATATTTTCCCCATTGGCAGTTGCAACATTGCCAGCTGTCAGTTGCGTCGAGAGCACAGCACCGGATGTAACTACATGATACTGAAGCAACGACTTAAGAACCGGCTCAGGAACATCATTGATGCTGGTCTGCCCTATCGTTGTCAGCAGGGCAGCAAAAGCATCGTTTGTCGGTGCAAATACTGTAAATTCCCCCATACCGCTAAGCGTGGTAACCAGATCGGGAAATTTTGTCAGAGCTGCAACAAGAGAGCTTAGATCAGGCTCAGCCTGTGCTATCTCAACAATGCTCTCTGTTGGTGGTGGGTCATCTTTTTCGCACGCTGAGAGGACCATAATCCCCATAAGTGCCAATAATCCGAATGTTAATTTTTGCCTTTTCATCTTACGTTCTTTTTATATTGAGTAAATTGTTAACTGATCAATAAACGTTACAAAATAAATATTGTTCACTTTTTTGTTTATTTATTTAAACATAATTATATTTGTTTTTTAAATTGTTTTATCATTTAATAGTCTATACACATTCTTATTTATCTCATATTTAATTATATATAAATTTTATATGACAAAATTTAAATATTTATCTTTGTACTTATTTATTATATTTATATTGAACATTATTATATTAACATTGTTAGTAATCTAAAACAAGCTTAAGGATATGGAAATAGCAGCCAGCATAAAGGGTGCAAGTAAAGAGTACAAGACAGGCGATACGGTAATTACTGCCCTTGAGCCAACAACATTCGATTTCAGGAAGAAGGAACTCACTCTTATAATAGGTCCTTCAGGATCAGGCAAAACAACCCTGCTTTCTCTTCTGGGTTGTGTGATCTTTCCTACCTCAGGCGAAGTATACATCGATAACCTCCTGGTGAATAACCTGAGTGAAAAGGAACTGGCAAGGGTAAGACTGAAATATATCGGCTTTGTCTTTCAGAGCTTTAACCTTCTTGCACCACTCAATGTACTTGAAAATGTCATGCATCCGCTGAGACTTTCCGGAATCGGCAAGAAGGAGGCAACGCTCAGGGCAGAAGAGGCACTGAAAAAGGTGAACATGGAGAGCAGGGTCAGAAGCCTGCCCAAAAGCCTCAGCGGCGGACAGCAGCAGAGAGTGGCAATTGCACGTGCACTGGTCACCGAACCGGCTATAATGCTTTGCGATGAACCAACTGCATCACTCGATATCAAGAGTGTTGCGATAGTCATGGAAGAACTTAAAATGCTCTCAGACTCAGGTAAATCGGTAGTAGTGGTGACTCACGACCTCAGGCTGAAACCTTTTGCCGACAGGATCATTTATGTGAACAACGGCATCGCCTCAGACAAACCAGCGGCTGACGAGATACTTCATAATTAGAGATAAAAACCCATTTAAATCAGAACACTAATACCAATACAATGAATAAAAAGATTTACCTGGCTGTAATTCCGTTGATCATTACGGCCTGCAGTGGCAATAAGGAAAATGAAGAAAAACCGGGCATTACGTCACAATCAGTTAACAGTGCAACAGTTGACATTTCTCAGGTTGTCGGGGTAGGCAAGGTCGAACCTGAGCTGGAGATAATCAGCCTTGCAGCTTCATCGGGTGGCGTTGTCAAGGAAATATACAGGCACGATGGCGATAGTATCAGGAAAGATGAGCCTCTCGTGAGACTTGACGATGAACTTGAACTGATAAAGGTATCGCAGCTGAAAAGCCAGTATAACGCACAGAAATACCAGGAAGAGATTGATAGGATAAGCCTGCGGGAGTCGCAGGCAAGGCTTGCAAATAAGAAAAAGCTCCTCGAGTCGGTAAGAACATTGGAATCAAAAGGTGCTGAGACAACTCAGACCCTCGATGATCTGGAGACAGAGGTAACTACCCTTGCTCTTGCTGTTGAAAGAAACAGCGCTTCAGTAAGTCTGGCTGCCAGCAGGCTCAGGGAGCTTGCTGAACAGGTGAGATATGCTGAATCTGAGGCTTCGAAAAAAATATTGCGCTCACCTTATGACGGGCTTATGCTTGAACTGCATATTGAAAAAGGAAGCGCAGTAACCCAGTTTGAAGAATATGCCGAGATTGCCCCATCCGGACCAATGACTGTGAGAACTGAAGTCGATGAGCTTTTTGCCGGAAGACTCAGCAAAGGTCTTGATGCTGATATCAGGTTCATTGGCAGCGACTCGGTTGTGGCAACAGGAAAAGTAATCTTCCTGTCACCCTACCTCAAGAAGAAGTCGCTCTTCTCGCAAAAAGCAAATGAGCAGGAAGACCGGCTCGTAAGAGAGGTAAGAATAAAGCTTGAGGGAGACAACGGGCTCATATTGAACTCAAAGGTTGAGTCTGTGATAAAACTGAAAAACAACTGATTATGATAGCTACTGCCTACAGGTTTATAATATATGACAAGGTCAAGAGCATTGGTGTAATAATCGGTATCGTTGTCAGCGTCTTTCTCATTGGCCAGCAGATAGGCGTACTGAGCTTTCTGACAGGATTAATGGGTGGCCTGGTCAGTAACTCAAGACAGGATATCGCCCAGATCTGGGTTGTCGATAATATAACGAGGAATGCCAATGAGCTTCCTAAGCTTAATGAAGGCCTTGTCAGGGAGCTCAGGAGCATCGAGGGGGTTATGAATAGCTATCCGATAGTTGTCTCCGGGGCATCAGTCAAATTTGAGAACGGCAAGCTTGCCCCTGTGCTCATTATAGGGAGCGAATCACCAATGTTCATTGCCGGCCCGAAGCCGGAATCAATATACGAGGGAGACCTTCTCTCGCTTAATGAGGATGAGGCCGTGTCGGCTGAGTTTTATGACCAGGCCGTATTCGATTACCCGGTCAAACCTGGTACAAGAGTTGAAATTAACGGCAAAAGCGCCACTATTAAGCTGCAGACAAAAAATGCCAGGGGTTTTGCAGGATCATTTTTCTATACAACACTATCTAAGGCGCGCTATTATACATCATTCCCCGATTCAAAGGTAAGCACTATTGCTATCCAGGTCAGTCCCGGTTATGAGGTTGATGACGTTGTCAATAACATAAACAGATCTGTCTATGGCATTAAAGCCTGGAACGCAGAGAAACTAAGAAAAACAACCGTCAGCTACATAACCATATCCTCAAACATCGGAACAAGCATCGGTTCACTTGTAGTGTTTGCCGTCATAAGCGGATTCTTTATCATAGGTCTTACCCTTTATTCATCAGCTGTTGACAGGATACGCGATTATGGAACGCTGAAAGCGATTGGCGCAACAAACCAGTATATTACAAGACTTATTCTCACTCAGAGCTTTCTCTTCGCACTTACCGGATTCATAATCGCAATGATACTCCTTGAAGGATTCAGGGCAGGTGTCTCCAACGCCGGACTTGTGTTCCAGTACTCATTCAGGGAATATGCTGTTCTCTTCATTGTAACAGTGTTTATTTCGGTGGGCAGCTCTCTTTTCTTCGCCATCCGTACAATCAACAATGTTGAACCGGCAGCAGTATTCCGCACCTGAAAAATCAAACAATCATAAAAATGAAATCAACAATCCCATCAATACTATTCATCCTCCTTATCAGCTTATCCGGTAAGCTGCCAGGACAGGAGATAAAACTTATAACCTGTCTCGATTCTGCTCTCGCCAATAAGGGAAATATACAGGCGGTCAGGATTGATATCGAGATAGCTAAACTACAGACTTCGTCGGCCTATCAGAAGTATATGCCTGACCTCTCGCTGAGTTATAACTACAGGTATAATCCCATAATACCGACACAGATAATACCTCTCGGACAGTTCAGCCAGATACCTTCAGATGAAAAGAGGCCCATAAAATTCGGCACCGACTGGCAGCAGAATTCAGGCTTAAACCTCTATCAGCCTATTATCGACTTCTCCATCAGGAGCAGGGTCTCAGAAAGCAGGATAAACGAGAAACTGAAAAATAGTGACGCTGCCGCAGCTGAAAGAGATCTGAAGCTCGAAGTTATAAAGAGCTTCACGAATATTTGGCTCAGGGAGGAACAGCTTCGTTCCGCAACACTCGACACACTCCGCACATCAAGGACAAAAGAGCTGTTCATGGCTAAAGCGAAAGAGGGTAAGGTGCTCAGGACCGAAGTCAACAGGGCCATTCTGAACCATAATAATTCTCTCGCAGAATATGTTGCTGTCTCATCATCCCTCACAAGGGAGAAGATATATATGAGCTTCCTTACCGGTATCTCACTTGACTCTTTGCTTGTTGGCAGCTTTGACTTTTCTCCTTTCTCGGATGGCGGTCTGCAGGTAAGTGATACAGATCCCCTGTTAGACTCTATCCCTTCCGTTAAAAGCCTCAGGCTCAGGGCTGAGCTCCTGGAGCAGCAGCAACGGTCCGAAAAGATTAAACATGCACCCACTATTGGGTTTGAAGGGTTCCTTGGAGCAAACCAGTATACTGATGTCTTCAACCCGTTTCTTTCAGATAGCTGGTATGGTGTCAGTTACCTTGGATTGAGTCTCAGGCTCCAGATAATCTCAGGAAGCAGCACAAAGAACAGTGTCAACCGGCTGAAGCTCGAGGAGAAAGGAGTTATATCAAGGCTCGACGATGAGATTAACAATGTCAATAACAAAAGCCTTCTGCTTATGGAAGAGATAAAACAGGCTGAATATCAGGTTGATCTATACAGGCAGAACACTGCACTTTATGAGGAGAACCTGTCACTGAACCAGGACAGGTTTGATAAGGGGCAGATAAATGCCTATGATCTGGTAACAGAAGAGATCGACTTTCAGAAAGAGATGGCAAGGTATAATGAGAAACGGGCCGAGCTGGTCTATAAACAGATTGAGCTTATCAATAACACCGGAACTCTCTCATCATTCATAGACAACTTACGATAAACCTCATAATAATCAAACTCATGAAGATAGTAATATTTGGAGCAAGCGGAAAAACAGGCTCATTGTTAGTGGATGAAGCATTAACATCAGGTCATGATGTAATAGCGTATGTTCGCAAACCTGAGTCTGTTAAATCAAAACATCCCAATCTAAAAGTTGTTGCAGGTTATCTGAATGAAAAGGACAAACTTAAATCAGTCATTTCCGGTTCGGATGCATGTATTTCAACTCTCGGTGGGTCATCTCTGACAAAACACAGTTCCGCGATTATTGAGGGAATAGAAAATATCGTCACCATTATGGAAGAAGAAAAAGTGACTCGTTTTATTTATTTATCGAGTTTAGGCGCAGGTGACAGTCGTAAATATATGCCTCAGCCTGTTCGGTTTATTGTTGCTGACATTATGCTTCATGTACCATTGGCTGACCACACTACCAACGAAAATCGTATTACCAAAAGCCAGCTTAACTGGACAATAGTTCGTCCGGGAGGATTAACCAATGGTGCTAAAACGGATCACATGAAACATGGCCATGGCGAGACAAAAATAAAGGGTAGTATAAGTATCTCCCGGTCAAATGTGGCAGCTTTCCTTCTTAGCCAGGTTACCAGTAAAGACTATGCAAATAAGAGCGTTTGGTTACATGAATAATATTGATTATCAACACAGCATACCTCAAAGTTTTCAATCAAAACTTATTCAAATGGCCATGGATTTGTTTGGAATGAAAAAGAAAACGGAAAGAAAAATGATGGCAAACGGCTTTGCAAAAGAACCAGCAAAGATCCCCAATTCATTATCGAAGAACTTTAACACTCAGGAAGCTGAACAGAATGCACGAAAAGTATGGACAATTTCGCCCATTGATACTAAATCTGATCTGATAATTTTATATCTCCATGGCGGTGCATATATGAGTAATATCACCACGGGACACTGGTGTCTGATTGAGAAACTAATCAGCAAGACTGGTGCGACAATAGTGGTTCCTGACTACCCATTGACACCTGAAGCCGGCTATAAGGAGACATATGCTTTTGTTGAAGGCATATATTCAAGATTGATAGCTGAGTATCCTGACAAGCGTATTGTATTCATGGGGGATTCTGCAGGCGGTGGATTAGCATTAGGATTTACACAACAATTAAGGGATGAAAATAAAAAACAGCCTGATCAGATAATAGTTTTTTCTCCCTGGTTAGATGTCACTATGAGTAATCCCGTATTAGAGAGATTAGACAGGGCGGATAATTTATTAAGTATTGCCGGTCTTAAAAATGCCGGACAGAAATATGCTGCAAACTTAGATCTGAAAGATTTTCGTGTAAGCCCTGTTTACGGAGACTTAACAGGTATGTGCAGGATATCACTTTTCACAGGCACAAGAGACATATTAAATGCAGATGCTCAAAAATTCAGACAATTAATGAAAGAACAAAACATATCCTTTAATTATTTTGAGTATCCGGATATGTTCCATGATTGGGTAATTATTACGAGTTTAAAGGAATCACTTGATGTAATTAACAAAGTTGATAAGCTTGTCAAGTCACTATAGTTTTAATATTATTAAAATTCAAGACCGAAACAGAATGAAAGTTATCATCATGTTTTTTATAGTTTTACTTCAACCTTATGTTATTATGGCGGCAAATAAAACTGAAGAACAAAAATCTTCACTCGTGCGTCAGTACAAGGATTTTGAAATAAGGTTCTACCCCTCTGCAACTATTGCAACAATCACTTCCAAAGCAAAAACCTACAAGGATCTATCCGGTCCCGGGTTTCAGAAACTGGCAGGATATATCTTCGGAGGCAATGAATCAAATACAAAGATCTCAATGACCACCCCTGTTCAGATGGATATAAATGATTCTCTCTCTACGATGAGCTTCGTGATGCCATCCGGATATACAAAAGAAAACCTGCCAAAGCCGGATGACCCCGGTGTCCGGATAACAAATACCGCTGATGAATATGTTGCAGTAATAAGATTCGGCGGATATGCCTCTGATGAAGACCTGAAATTCTATTCCGAAAAGCTGCATAACCTGCTTAAAGAAAACGGAATAAGCCATCATGGCAATTTCAGGTTTCTGGGGTATAACCCTCCATACCAGTTTATAAACAGAAGAAATGAAATTATTGTGACTGTTGACTGGAAAGAAAAATAATAAAATACTCTACCTGGCTGGTTATTAACCCAGTATGCTATCAAAGTGAAGACAGCCAGAGTTTTGAGTAATAGATCCAGCGCCATTGGCTAAAACAGACAGACCTTGGTGCCTGGATTGCAGTTTTATGGTTTTTGCTATTAATGGAATGATTAAAAAACTGTCAAATAATCATGGGATTCTATCAGTTACATGAAAAGCAGAAGATTCCGGCTACAGTCGATGAAGTATGGGATTTCATCTCCTCACCGGCCAACCTTCAAAAAATTACACCCGGATATATGGGATTTGAAGTCACATCAGAGCTGCTGTCTGACAAAATGTATCCGGGAATGATTATCAGTTATAAGGTGAGTCCGGTTCTGGGAATAAAGATGACATGGGTAACCGAAATCACCCATGTGAAGGATAAAGAATATTTTGTTGATGAGCAACGTGTCGGTCCGTACGCAATCTGGCACCACGAACATAAAATTGAGGCCATTGAAGGTGGCGTGCTGATGACCGATATTGTTTCGTATAAGCCTCCTTTCGGATTCCTGGGTTCAATAGCCAATTCATTGCTAATCAAGAATCAGCTCCGCGAAATTTTCAATTACCGCAAAAAAGCCATCGTAAAAATCTTCGGCGAAATGGTGCAAGATTTATCCGAGGTCTGAAGGTCTTGCAATCGTGCAATCGTGCAATCTATAGGTTTTGAAACCCTGAACCGAGGACCACTAAAGTGGCCCGAGCTCGCCGTAGGCAAACCCTGAAACTTTGAAACTTTGAAACTTTGAAACTTTGGAACTTTGAAACTTTGAAACCAGAAACTCTTCCGTCTCCGGTCTTCAATTCGTAAATCCCTTCCCCCCATCCTTAATTCTTAATTCTTAATTCCTACCTCCTCATCCCCTCAATAACCCCTGCCGACACCCAGAACGCATGACTCTCGCCTTCGCGACCGCTTAAGAAGATAAGGTACTTATTGTCAGGAGTCACTAAGGGACAGAGCTCAAAACCCGTATTGACAGGAGCGCCCATGCTCTCTGACTTACCCCATGTGCTGTCTGTGTGGCGGAAGCTGATGAGCAGCTCCGTCCCCCTGCAATAGATGAGGTAGTCTCCATCAGGCGAGATGAATGGTGTCATCTCATTATCAGCACTGTTGATATTTATCCCAAGGTTCTCCGGCTTTCCGTATCTCCCCTCCTTAAACGAAGAGCAGTAGATATCCTGCATGCCTGAACCACCTGCGTTATCTGATGCAAAATAGATGTTACCCTTCTTATCAACCGAGAACTCCCAGTGCATACTCATCATGTTTATCTCCTGGCTTACCGGTTTCGGTTCGCTCCATCCCGACTCTGTCCTTTCAACATACCAGATATTCTCTTTCTTCCTGTTCTCCTGCTCGGGATTTGGTCGTGTGGAGTTAAAGTATAACCTCTTACCGTCATGGGAGAAAAAGGGCTCTCCGTCAGAAACCCCTTCAATGCCGCTGAAGGTAGCAATCTTCGGGGATACCCATCTGTTTCCATCTTTCTTCATTAAATGAATATGATTTCTGGAATAAGGCTGACCCGGCACTTCGATCATCGGCACCCAGTAAACCTCCGAACCGTCCGGAGAGAACGCCAGGCTGCTGTGCAATCCCCATATTGAAGATATTATGCCCGGTGCAAAGATCACCGGCTTATCGCCCGGAGGTGTCTGACCAAGGTAGTCACCCTCCATCACCGGAAACTGCATCGGCTTATTGTCAGCGCCTTTCTTTACCAGCATCTCCTTTGACTCTGTCGTCCCGAACTCCTCAGCCACATTATAGGCAGTCTGTCCCATCAGGTTCCTTGCGTTGACATCAGCGCCATTGTCCAATAGAGTCTGTATGACATTGACATGATTATTCATCGCAGCATAATGCAGGGGAGTCCAGCCATGCTTGTCCCTCGGATCCATCTTCAGTCCTTTCTTATAAAGAGCTTCAACTATTTCAGACGAGCCTCCTTTGGCGGCATCATGCATCAGTGTGCCCTGCGAATTGTTTGCGATGTTGATGTCGATGCCCTTCTCAACCTGCAT
>JALOMO010000109.1 GCA_025455395.1 Bacteroidales bacterium | reverse complement strand
GATTACCAAATCCATAACCAACCGTGAGAGTGCGTCGTTGGACAAATATCTGCAGGAAATTGGTAAGGAGGAGTTGATATCGGTTGAGGAAGAGGTAGAATTAGCACAGAGGATAAAGAAGGGTGACAGAGCAGCTTTAGAGAAGCTTACAAAAGCAAACCTCCGTTTTGTTGTCTCAGTGGCCAAGCAATATCAGAATCAGGGGCTTAGCCTACCTGACCTCATAAATGAGGGAAACCTCGGCCTTATCAAGGCTGCAGAAAAATTTGACGAGACCCGCGGGTTTAAATTCATATCATACGCCGTATGGTGGATCAGACAGTCTATTCTTCAGGCTCTGGCTGAGCAGTCAAGAATAGTGCGTCTGCCTCTCAACCAGGTAGGGTCACTGAATAAGATCAATAAGGCTTTTGCCCGCTTTGAGCAGGAGAATGAGCGCACTCCCTCACCGGAGGAGCTTGCGGAGGTACTCGACCTGCCGAAGGAGAAGGTAGCCGATACCCTTAAAGTATCAGGACGCCATGTCTCTGTCGATGCACCTTTTGTCGAGGGTGAGGATAACAGCCTGCTCGATGTGCTTACAAATCTCGATTCACCGATAGCTGACAAGATGCTTATCGACGAGTCGCTCTCAAAAGAGATTGACCGTGCACTGGCGACACTTACAGAACGTGAGAGAGACATTATCCGCTATTTCTTTGGCATTGCATGCCAGGAAATGACTCTTGAGGAGATTGGTGAGAAGTTTGGCCTTACACGCGAGAGAGTGAGACAGATCAAGGAGAAAGCAATACGCCGTCTCCGTCATACATCGCGAAGCCGACTGCTGAAGGGATACCTTGGATAAATCAGGATGACATTATAAATGGTGTGGTAGAGACGTTGCATGCAACGTCTCTACTGTTTTTTTAGCTAATTTTACATCTGATGGACTTCAAACTTGTATCGGATTTCGTTCCCACCGGTGATCAGCCGGAGGCAATACGACAGCTTACAGAAGGACTGAAACAGGGTGTCCCATTCCAGACACTTCTTGGTGTCACGGGATCGGGAAAGACCTTCACAATTGCCAATGTGATTGAACAGCTTCAGCGACCGGTGCTTGTGCTGAGCCACAACAAGACCCTGGCGGCTCAGCTTTATGGCGAGTTCCGGCAGTTCTTCCCTGAGAATGCCGTCGAATATTTTGTCTCCTATTATGATTATTACCAGCCTGAGGCATATCTGCCTGTAACAGATACCTATATCGAGAAGGACCTCTCTATAAATGATGAGATTGAGAAGCTCCGTCTGAGTGCTACCTCGTCACTCCTGTCAGGCCGGAGGGATGTCATTGTGGTCTCTTCTGTCTCCTGCATCTACGGCATCGGCAATCCTGACGACTTCCGTTCAAACACCGTTCACGTCATCAGGGGAAAAAAGACAGGTCGAAACGTCCTGCTGAGAAAACTTGTTGACAGCCTCTATGCGCGCAATGAGATTGAATTTACTCATGGCACCTTCAGGGTAAGGGGCGACTCAGTCGATGTATTTCCTGCATATGCCGATGTAGCCATTCGCATAGTCTTCTTCGGCGAGGAGATCGAGGAAATATCTACATTCGATCCGTTAAGCGGAGTGCGCAAGGATGAACTAACCGAATATGTAATATATCCGGCCAATCTCTTTGTCACTACTCGCGAGCGTATAAATCAGGCTGTAAGTTATATTCAGGACGACATGATGCTGCAGGCGAAGCACTTCACTGACACCGGGAGACCTGAGGAGGCAAAGCGGATAAAACAGAGGGTTCAGTATGACCTTGAGATGATAAAGGAGCTGGGTTACTGCAGCGGTATTGAGAACTATTCACGTTATTTCGACGGGAGAGAACCGGGCACCAGGCCCTTCTGTCTTATCGACTGCTTCCAGAGGGATTTCATCACGATCATTGACGAGAGCCATGCAACAGTACCGCAGATTCGAGCTATGCACGGCGGTGACCACTCGCGCAAGCAGACACTTGTAGAGTATGGCTTCCGCCTGCCATCCGCCCTTGACAACAGGCCGCTGAGGCTTGAGGAGTTTGAGGCTCTGACCGGCCAGACGATCTATATGAGTGCCACACCGGCTGATTATGAGATGGAGAAGAGTGAAGGGGTGTTTGTGGACCAGGTGATACGTCCTACAGGACTGCTTGATCCTCCGATAGATGTGAGACCCAGCCGTAACCAGGTGGATGACCTGATGGAGGAGATACGCCGCCGCTCCGGCGCCGGTGAAAGAGTGCTTGTCACCACCATGACCAAACGGATGGCTGAGGAGCTTAACACTTACCTTGGCCGTTTTGACATCAAATGTAGGTACATCCACTCAGACGTTGACACTCTTGAGCGGGTAGAGATACTTGAAGGATTGCGTTCCGGTGAGTTTGACGTGCTGGTGGGCGTTAACCTGCTGCGTGAAGGGCTTGACCTGCCAGAGGTGTCGCTGGTGGCTATCCTCGATGCTGACAAGGAGGGATTTCTCAGGTCAGGCAGGGCGCTGACACAGACTGCCGGACGTGCGGCACGGAACCTTAACGGGCTGGTGGTGATGTATGCTGACAAAATCACAGGCGCCATGAAGGAGACGATAGACGAGACCAACAGACGGCGGGCGAAGCAGCTTAAGTATAATCAGGAGATGGGTATAACCCCCAGGCAGATAATAAAGAAAGGTGGAGCAATGATAGCCGGACTGAAGCGCAAGGGGGTGATGGTGAAAGCTTATGCCGGACCCGAAAGGGCGGATGTGGCGGCTGACCCGGTGATAAGATACATGTCCAAGGAGCAGCTTGAGAAGGCAATTGATAAGACACGCAGGATGATGGAGAAGGCTGCTGCGGCACTTGACTTCATCGAAGCAGCTAGGTTGCGTGATGAGATAGAAGGCATGCGGAAACTGGCAGGCAGCAGTGAACGGTGAGCAAGGAGTGCTGAGATGTGAGATGTGAGATATGAGATATGAGGCGTGAGGCATTAGGCGTGAGGGACAGATTCGAGAGATAAGTTTCCCCTCCTGAGACAGAGCCTGCCCCGATTTATCGGGGAGGGGTCTCACTGGCAACCGCCAGTGAGGGGGTGGTGGATGAAAAATATTTTTATATTTGAACATGACAAGAACATTACGATTTCTGTTTTTATTAATTATCATTTTTTCAGGCTGCAACGATGATCCTGCGCCAGAAAAAGAGGGCAGGGTGATAGTGCTGATGTATCACCGTATAACAGAAGGACCGGCGACAAACCTGTATGAGAGAAGTGTGGCTGATTTTGAGGCTGACCTGCAGTACCTGAGGAAGAATAAAATAAAGGTTATCGGGTTTGATGACCTTGAAGCAATGGTTCTGTCAGGAGACTCACCCATGACTGACTGTGCTGTTATAACCTTTGATGACGGAGACCATTCGTGGTACACCCTGGCAATGCCTCTCCTGAAGAGCTACAGGATGAGCGCCACATTCTTTTTGTGGGCCCTGATGATTGAAGATGACAGAGACTCTTTTCTCTCATGGAATGAGATCACTCTCATGAGCCACTATATGGATGATGAAGGCAGGATGCCTTTTGTATTTGGTTCGCATACCCTATATCATCAGTTTCTCATGACAAAGAAGGCCTCCTATAATGATCCTGCCGAATTTGCACTTTACCTCGATGAAGAATTTGGCGGTTCAAAAAGGCTGATCGAGGCCCATACCCCCGGTGTAGTCAATGTTTTGTCTCTTCCCTTCGGTGACGGTGCCGGTGATCCTGACATCACTGCCGGTGCTGAGCGGAACGGCTATAGTTTTATCCGGACATCAGAGCGAGGTGCAATGGAGATCAGGAGTGCAAATCTGTTAAGAATACCAAGCCTGCCCATTCTTGACGACACCCCCTCTGATCTGATAGGCGATTATCTCGGCCGATAAAACCGACAACAGATAACAGATAACCGACAACCGACAACCTCAAATAAACTATATGAAATCAGCTTACAATAAAGAGTGCTGCCGTTTCAGGGCCCATCCGTGGCATGGAATAGAGATAGGTGACAGGGCGCCAGAGGTGGTAATGACATATGTTGAGATGGTTCCGACAGACACAGTCAAGTATGAGATGGACAAGGCGTCAGGCTATCTCAGGCTTGACAGGCCGCAGCGCTACTCGAACGTGGTGCCGGCGCTCTACGGGTTTATCCCACGGACCCTTACCGGTGTCAGGGTGGCTGAGCTGTCGATGGAACGCACCGGCATTAGCGGCATCAGGGGTGACGGTGATGCAATGGATATTTGCATCCTGACAGAGAAAGACATTTCTCACGGTGACATACTTGTAAGGGCAAGACCAATAGGTGGGTTCCGGATGATCGACGGTAATGAGGCCGATGATAAGATCATTGCTGTGCTTGAAAGTGATGCCGTTTATGGCGAGTATAATGATATAGCCGACTGTCCCCAGATAGCTATAGAGCGGCTTAAGCACTATTTTCTTACCTATAAGGATCTTCCCGGGGAGAAGAGAAGTGTTACAATCCCTGAGGTGTATGATCGTAATGAAGCACTTGAGGTCATCAGGCGGTCAATGGAGGATTATAAGAACGATTTTCCTCAGCTTTAAGGGGCTTTCACAATCTGTAACAGAGAGGCTCAAAATTTAATAAAAAGGCGTTTATCGAACAGGAAGGGTTCGGTGCCAATTACCCTGACCTTCTTAGCTGCCTCATGCTTCGGATTAATCAGAAAGTTATATTCCCCCTGTACAACAACAGAAGGAACCTTCAGTACCAGGAATACTCCTTCCATGATGAATCTGTCTCCAAGCTTCTGTGTTGAATCAGGATGAGGAAACGAACGCCAGTCAGCCGGCAAATCTTCTATGCTGGCTTGCTTCAGGGAATCATCCGGTATTTCGATTGTCACCAGTTCATAATCGGAAGGCACTATTCCTAATGCTATGTGAACGGCGACCTCAGCGGTACATAAGGCGCGACTGTTGCTTGTATAGACCATCGCCACACCCTTGCTGTTCCATCTGCCTCCGGATTTTTCAGCTCCCTTGCCGGAAAGATCTGCTGAATACTTTGATCTGCTCAACCTGTAAACAATCATGCCAGAATGCCTTGTTCAATCCGGGTAAGCTCATCTTTTAAAAGATCAATGCCAAAACTGCTGTCAAGCAGCTCTTTTGGCTTCATGCTTCCAAGAATAAGGTTTTCCGCGTTAAGCCACAGGTTGAATTTCTTTTCGTCACCAAAAACCTCCCTTCCGTACCTTACAAGTAGTGTTACCTGCACTATCTTTTCCGACTGAAGTGTGTCGAATGACCTTTTGTCTTTTTTGTAGCGCTGCATGGTGCGTTCCGAAAGATCCAGGATTTCTGACCATTCCTTCAGGGTCAGCGGAACATTCCTGACAGCGTTGGTAAAGCTGTTGTATGCAATCCCCTTTCGGACCTCCCTGATGACATATAATATGGTATTGTCATCGACATTGTCCATTGAAACCTCGGGTAAGAGAGCTAAAACTTTTGTCATGACGGATCTTTATTTCTTCAAAAATACGAAATAAGTCATAATATTTACGACAAATGTCGTATAATTTTATGAATCTTATTCTTCTTACAACAATAAATCTGACTGAAATAAGTCAGGGTGCATTCCCGGTTGTCAACGGTGCTGAAAGAAAAAAATTGACTTTGGCATCAGGCTGATGTAATTTTGTCTGTTGAATTAGAAAAATAATGCCCTGAACAGAAAATTGATTTAAAATCAAATTATTATGAAGAAGATCCCCTTAATGATTCTAAGCATGGTTTTAGCCATAGCATGTTCCTCAACGGCCTTCGGGCAAAAAGTAATGAAGCTTGACAATGAGCTGAAAGCAAACAGCAAACAGCTTGAGGCAAAGCGCAAAGGTTTCAGCAGTGTCGGCAAATATGAATTCGGTCCAGATAAAATAGTATCAGGTAAGGCGGGATGGACAGTGACAAAGTCAGACAAGAAGTTCTTCAGTTTCAAGACTAACTCTGAATCGAAGAAAAAGTCATCATTTGTTTTTGTTGCCAACGGAACTGATACCCTGATGGTAAACACCTCAACAAATACAAAATTCACAGAGACGGAGATACAGAACTTTTCGTGGTTAAATCAGAGTGTTGACAATTATATGGCGGCAATTGCATCTGCCAGCGACACCACAGCCTGGCAGTTGATTCTGGTCACCGGCAGCGGAGCCGATGTTGAAGGCAATTTCAAGGCTGCCGGGGTAATGACTGATGGTGTCACTAAAATCAGGATAACGGAGGTAAGGCAGTGGGACGATGGCAAGACGCCGGTTATGAAGGTGATCTGTGGTTATGAATTCTTCCTGGATGACAGGTCGATAGCTGCCGTTCAGTCGAGCATTGATACATTTCAGAAGAGGTATGTCTGGCTGCGCCAGGATCTGGATGAGCGGATGAAGTCATTTCTTGCTGCTGCCGCCGCTTCACTGATGGTACATACCGATGATTCGATAGCTGAGTAATCTTACAGGATTATCCCGACTATCTTAGCTTGTCTGGAGAGGTTGCGATTTTCTGCAGCCTTCATCGCATTATAATCCATTCCTTGCATGTCATTTCCGAGTTAAGCTCTCAGCAAACCTGAACCCTTTTCTGGCAGTTATGTAGCTGAAGAGCTGTTCTTTAGTCAAAAATTTCAGGTGCTTTTTCTGCATTCATCAAAAAAATTTGTAAAATTCTTTCATTAGGGTTAAATTTTGTAGTTAAAAGCGTTCAAACCCAATGAAATGAAGAACATTAGACTACTTTTGGTTATCCTCACGGGATTATTGGTCAGTGCCTCAGCCTACTGTCAGCAGACAGTGTCAGCGACAGGCGGTAATGCAACCGGTGCCGGAGGAACAGTTGCCTTTTCTGTTGGCCAGGTGGCATATTCGGTTGTTACCGGTGCTGACGGATTCATAATCCAGGGTGTACAGCAACCTTATGAGATATCAACAGTCACGGGCATAGAGGTTGAGGATATTTCCCTGGGTTATGCTGTGTATCCCAATCCGACTGCCGGAATGCTCAGGCTGGTAATCCAAGACCCTGACCCTGAAAGTTTCAGTTTTCAGCTTTATAGCCTTAACGGAGAACTTCTCAGACACAATAAGGTATCTGGAAGTGAAACAGAAATATCTATGGATATTCTGCCTGCATCAGTTTATCTCCTTAAAGTCCTCAGGGGCAACCTTGAAGTCAAAGTATTCAGAATTGTTAAAAGATAAGGTATATGAAAAAGTTATTTACGCTCATTATGATTGTTGCACTGGCATCAGGTGCCAGTGCCCAGGCGCCTCAGAAAATGAGTTATCAGTGCGTTGTCCGCAATTCCTCGGGTGCACTGGTTGCAAATAAACCTGTCGGAATCAGGATCAGTATCATTAAGGGTTCAGCCACAGGCACTGTTGTTTTCTCAGAGACCTTCAGCCCCAATCCACAGACAAACGCCAACGGTCTTGTCACCATAGATATTGGGGGAGGGACGGCCACTATTGGAACCTTTTCATCCATTGACTGGGCCTCAGGTCCTTATTTCCTTAAGACCGAAACAGATCCGGCAGGAGGTACCAGCTATACCATCACGGGTACCTCGCAGTTGCTTAGTGTGCCGTACGCATTATATGCAAAAACTGCAGCCAATGGTTTCAGCGGGGCATGGGCAGATCTGACTGGCAAACCGGTACTGTTTGATGGCACATGGTCAAGTCTTACCGGTAAACCCACCTTCTCAACCGTTGCAACATCGGGCAGTTATAATGATCTGCTTAACAGACCATCGATATTCAGTGGAAACTACAACGATCTTACTAACAAGCCAGTGTTGTTTGACGGCACATGGAATAGCCTTACCGGTAAACCCACTTTCTCGACCGTTGCAACATCGGGCAGTTATAATGATCTGCTTAACAGACCATCGATTTTCAGTGGAAACTACAACGATCTTACTAACAAGCCGGTGCTGTTTGACGGAACATGGAATAGTCTGACTGGCAAGCCGGCGGGATTTGCTGACGGTATTGACAATGTAGATGATGCAGACAATAGTATCACCAATGAGATACAGGCATTGAGCATCAGCGGTACGGTTTTATCATTGAGCAGCGGAGGAGGTTCAGTCACATTGCCTTCATCCGGCGGAGGAGATAACTGGGGCACGCAGACGGTAGTCACTGATGCTTCGCTGGCAGGGAACGGGACCACGGCAACGCCATTAATGATTCCCGACAACGGTGTTACGGCAGCGAAGATAGCAAGCGGGGCTGTAACCACGGCAAAGATACTTGACGGCACGGTGAGCAGCGCTGATCTTTCTGACAATTCCGTTACCTCAGCGAAGATTGCATCGGCAGCAGTCACCGGTAATAAGATAGCCCAGGCAGGTGCCACCGCAGGACAGGCACTCAAATGGAACGGGACCATTTGGGCACCGGCTGACGATGCTACCTCAGGGGGCAGCGTTGGCTGGACAGATGACGGGACAACAGTTCGTCTGAGTACCACAACCGACACTGTTCAGTTGGGAAGTGCCAGCCCGCTGGGAAAACTCAACGTTGGAGGTAATATCGGATTGCCACTGCTCTCAAATATTTACTTCGGAAGTGATGCTACCCGCATAACAGGATTAACCGGTGGAGATTTACGTCTGGTAGCGGAGGATCTGAGCATGCTGACGACAGAAAATATTACTTTCGGACATTTTGGCGATGAGACATGGATCGAATTTGACAACGCGAACAAAAGAGTAGGAATCGGGACACTTGCTCCGACAGATCGCCTGCATGTTGTTCAAAGTGTTGCTACTGCAGGTCTCTCTGCGATCCGCGGGGTGGCGACACCAACGACTGTTTCAAACTATGGTGTATACGGGGAATCGATGTCGTCAACAGGATATGGGTCATACGGCAGATCACCGAAATATGGGGTTTATGGATTCGCATCCGGCATTCAGGGAAGGGGTGTTGTAGGTGAGGCCACTAACACATCCAGCATAGGAGTGCAGGGTATTGCAACCAATACCAGCAGTACGGGTGTATGGGGAGAAGGCTCCAACCAGGGAGTATACGGGTACTCATCTGCGCCGACCGGAAAAGGTGTCTATGGGAGGGTTACCTCTCCTTCCGGATATTCGGGTTATTTTGAAGGAGGGAAGTTTTATGTTGGAGGAAGCGCAGAGGTAAGAGACACGCTCTTTGCAAGTGCGGTGCAAATTGATAATAGCCCAAGGGTGGTTAACGAGAAGTTTTCGCAGTACAGAACCATTACAACACTAAATTCATGGGGCCCTGTGGATACCATCACCGTTGAAGCTCCGGGACCGGGTTTTGTAATACTAAACTTTTCAGGTACACTAACTACTAATCATACGTATAACGATGGTACCTGGGTCGGTGTGGGCATTTCAACCAGTCCTACAGGCGGAGTTTTGGCACAGGTATGGTGGGAATTTGACCATCTTTTAGTCGGGGGATATTACCAGTCACCCTGCGCGGTTAACACGGTGGCTACAGTCTCTGCAGCCGGTACCCGAAGGTATTATATTGTCAGTTATCACTGGGGAACCTCGGGAGATGAGGATGTGGTAAATCTAAACCACGGGTCATTCACGGCTCTCTTCATACCGTCACCATGATCATCTCCTTTAATTTGTTCTTCTACACACCAGGATGATTTGTTGATTGTAAGAACAAAAAAGCCCGTTATATGCCAATGAGGCCGGTATAACAATCCCAACTCTTGGGTGTCGGGATCGTGATCCTGGTTCGGGATGTGAAAAGAGGTAAAAAGTACAGCTCATATCGGGATTGCGCTCTCCGCCAGTCGGGGGTCAAGTGATCCCGGGTCTGGTGGTGAAAACCATTGTCTCCACCGGGATTACGATCCCGACTCTTCCGTGTCGGGATCGTGATCCCGGGTCTGGAGAAACTTAAACAAAAAAGCCCGCATTTCGCTTCGCTCAATGCGTCTTTTTATTTTTCCTTCATTCCTCAAAAGCAAGCTTTTTCGTCATGCAGTAAAAATAAAAAGCCATCCGCCGATTGGCGGATGGGCTTTTTTGTTTAGTCGGGATGCCGGGATTTGAACCCGGGGCGGATGCCGGGATTTGAACCCGGGGCCCCTTGCCCCCCAGACAAGTACTCTAACCGGGCTGAGCTACATCCCGTAGCTTTTGAAGCGGTGCAAAATTAATTAACTATTCCGATAATGCAAAAAAAAGAAAACCCCTGCTCAAGGGCATGTCATCTGACATTAACAGCACATCTGTAAATTTTTATCTTTGCCTTCAATATTTATCCGGTCATCACTAATATTCCAGTATCATGAAACAGGTAAACCGTCGTAATTTCCTCCGCCTTGCAGGAGCAGGCGCCGCAGCAGCTGCCGCAGCACCGGTATC
>JALOMO010000108.1 GCA_025455395.1 Bacteroidales bacterium | reverse complement strand
CCTGCTATCTGCTACCACTATGTGGTAGAAAGCCTGCTTCTTGCGGCCCTTCCTAGCTAATCTGATTTTTACTGACATTTAAAATTCTACGGTTTAATTAATACCTCTTTTTTGATTGAGGGTGCAAATATATTATATTAAATCGAGGTAACAAAAATATTCGGTGAGATCATGTTAATAAATAATTTGATCCGGAAAAGAGCTTTTACTTATTTTTGTTACCTGTGCCTTTACAGGCAAATTTCCTGATATCATGTCTTCATTTGTCCATTTACACGTACACACGCAATATTCCATTCTTGATGGGGCATCGGGTGTTAAATCACTGGTAAAAAGAGCCGGAGAACTTGGCATGGAGGCCCTTGCAATAACCGATCACGGCAACATGTTCGGGGTTAAGGAGTTTCACGATGCAGCCAGTGCCGCAAAGATAAAACCCATCATCGGATGCGAGATATATGTGGCACGCGGCACGCTCGAGGATAAGACCTCCAGGGAAGACCGTTCGGGTGATCACCTGATACTGCTTGCAAAAAACCTCACAGGCTACCGCAATCTTGTAAAGCTGGTATCGCATGCATGGATAAAGGGGTTCTATTATAAACCCCGCATTGATAAGGCACTTCTCCGTTTGTATCATGAGGGTATCATAGCCTCATCGGCATGCCTGGCCGGAGAGACGGCACAGGAAGTCCTTTCCGGCAATATGAAAGGCGCCGGAGAGGCAATAATGTCATACAAGGAGATATTCGGCGATGACTACTATCTTGAGATACAGAGACATGAGACTGCCGATCCTACAGCTGACATGACTGTCTTTCCGGAACAGCAGAGAGTCATAACTGCTTACCGTGAACTGGCTGTAAAATATGGGGTCAGGATCATCGCCACAAATGACGTTCACTTCATCATGGCTGACCAGGCGGAAGCACATGACAGGCTCATATGTATCAATACTGCAGCTGACATCGACGATCCCAAAAGACTGCGATACACCAAGGAGGAATATCTGAAAAGCGAGGAAGAGATGCTCTCAGTCTTTGCGGATATGCCTGAGACAGTCTATAATACGAAGGAGATAGCAGACAAGGTCGAATATTATTCACTCGCCAGCGAACCCATAATGCCTGAGTTTACGATCCCTGCCGATTTCAAGGACAAGGATGAATATCTGCGACACCTGACCATGAAAGGTGCATCGGAACGCTGGGGAGATATCACTCCTGAACTGGAGGCACGCATTGACTTTGAGTTGTCGGTCATAAAGAACATGGGCTTCCCGGGGTACTTCCTGATTGTTCAGGATTTTCTCAGGGCAGCCCGTGAAATGGGAGTCTGGGTTGGCCCCGGCAGAGGCTCAGCGGCAGGCAGCGCTGTAGCCTATTCCCTGAGGATAACGGATATCGATCCTATTAAATATAACCTGCTGTTCGAGCGATTCCTTAATCCTGACCGCATCTCAATGCCCGATATTGACATCGACTTCGACGAAGATGGCAGGGAGAAGGTGCTCAAATATGTTGTAAACAAATACGGTCATGACAGGGTCGCACACATTATCACCTTTGGTACTATGGCAGCCAAAATGGCCATCAGGGATGTCGCCAGGGTACAGAAGCTGCCATTGCCTGAAGCCATAAGGCTTACAAAACTTGTACCCGAACGGCCGGGTATGACTCTCGCCGTCGCCTATGAAGAGGTTCCTGAGTTGCTGAAAGAGAGAGAATCAAAGGAACCGCTGGTAGCCCAGACACTTAAGTATGCCGAGGTGCTGGAGGGCAGCGTGAGACAGACAGGTGTGCATGCCTGCGGTATCATAATAAGCAAAGAGAATCTTTGCGAATATGTTCCCATATGCACCGCCAAAGACACAGATCTCTATGTAACCCAGTATGAAGGTAATCATGTTGAGGCTGTAGGGCTGCTTAAGATGGATTTTCTGGGCCTCAAGACGCTGTCTATACTTAAAGATGCCGTTGAGAACATAAAGAAGTCAAGAGGGATCACCGTTGACCTTGAGACACTGCCACTTGGTGACAACCGCACCTATGAGCTCTTCAGCAACGGGGAGACGACAGGAGTGTTCCAGTTTGAATCTGTAGGCATGAAACGATACCTGCGTGATCTCAAACCCAACCAGTTTGGTGACCTCATCGCCATGAACGCCCTCTACAGACCCGGCCCGATGGACTATATACCGCAGTACATCAAGCGTAAGCATGGCAAAGAGAAGATAAAATATGAGCTCCCTGCAATGGAGAGGCTGCTCCAGGAGACCTACGGTATCACTGTATACCAGGAACAGGTGATGCTCCTCTCACAGGAACTGGCCGGGTTCAGCAAGGGACAGGCAGACTCGCTGCGCAAGGCAATGGGCAAAAAGAAACGCGATATCATGGACCGGCTCAAGGTTGAGTTTGTTGAGGGCTGTCAGAAGAATGGCTATGATATCAGTATCATTAACAAGATATGGTCAGACTGGGAGTCGTTCGCAGAATATGCTTTCAATAAATCGCATTCAACCTGCTATGCCCTCATTGCTTACCAGACTGGTTATCTGAAGGCCAACTACCCCGCAGAATTCATGGCTGCCGTTCTCAGCCGCAACATCAATGATATAAAGAAGATCACCGTGATGATGGAGGAGACACGAAGGATGGGCATAGAAGTGCTGGGTCCTGACGTCAATGAGAGTCTTCTCCAGTTTACTGTAAACAAGTCAGGAAATATCAGGTTCGGACTGGGGGCCATCAAGGGTGTTGGTGAGAACGCAGTGCTCAATATTATTGAAGAGAGAGAGAAGAATGGTCCATACAAGGACATATACGATCTCGTCGAACGCGTCAATCTTAATACCGTTAACAAGAAGATGCTTGAGGCACTGGTAGTGTCTGGTGGTGTCGACGGTCTTCCGGGTATCAGTCGCGCTCAGTATTTCTCAGCAGACGGAAAGGGTTCAAGCTTCCTCGAGAGCCTGATCCGTTATGGCAGCAGCGTGAAAAATCTTCGCAACAGCAGTCAGCAGTCACTCTTTGGCGAAGCAGGAGGGTTCGAGCTCGTGCGCCCCGAACCGGCACCCTGCGCCGACTGGTCAAAACTGGAGAAGCTTAATAAAGAAAAGCAGGTCATCGGAATTTATCTCTCATCACACCCCCTCGATGATTACCGTCTTGAAATCAATGCCTTCTGTAATGCCACCCTGGCTGACCTGCAAAACCTTCATGAATTTGCCAACCGTGATGTATGTGTTGCAGGTATTGTAACCGAAACAAGAAGCGGCGTTACCAAGAACGGCAAACCCTTCGGCGGCTTCACACTGCAAGACTATACTGACTCATTCTCCTTCCTCCTGTTTGATAAGGACTATGTCTCATTCAGTAATTTCTTCGTAACTGATTACCATTTGCTTGTCAGGGGTAAAGTACAGGGAAGACATTATAACCCCGATGAACTTGAGTTCAGGATAAAAGAGATACACCTTCTCTCCGCCGTGAGGGATGACCTTATAACCTCTATAACAATAAAGGTGAAGACCGAATTGATTAACCCCGGATTCATAAGCAACCTGAAAACAATCATTTCGGAAAACCCCGGAAACAAATCACTGAAATTTCTGTTGATAGATCATGATGACAAGATAACGCTGCCACTTTTTTCCCGCAGCATCAGGGCCGGCATAACCGATGAACTCATAGGATGGCTTGAAGATAATCCTGAACTCGACTTTAAAGTAAATTAGATATCTTTGTTCTTTCAGAAGAAACTTGTAAATACTAAACCATTATGGCACAAGCAGTTAATGACACAAATTTTGATGAGATTGTATTAAAATCCGATAAGCCTGTAATAGTTGATTTCTGGGCTGAATGGTGCGGTCCGTGCAGGATGATAGCACCACTTATTGAGCAGATTGGTGAGGCCTACAGTGATAAGGCTCTTGTTGTAAAGTGTGATGTTGACACGTCGCCTGACATAGCCAGGAGGTTTATGATCAGGAACATACCAACAGTGCTCTATTTCAAGGGCGGCCAGGTGGTTGACAAGCAGGTAGGTGCTGCTGCCAAATCGGCTTTCGAAGCCAAGCTCACAGCACTACTTTAGTATATGAGAGTATGCGTTTTTGCTGCCTCAAGCAGTCGTATTGATCCGGCATATGCAGAATCAGCTGCCGAACTGGGTCGTGCCTTCGCAGAAGAGAAGGTGCATGCCGTCTTCGGTGGAGGAGGCATCGGCCTGATGGGTATCTTTGCTGATAACCTGCTGAAATCAGGCGGGTCCGTCACCGGTGTGATACCCGGCTTCATGATGTCTGAAGGCTGGGGACATGACGGTGTTGAAGACATGATAGTGACGCCTGACATGTCAGAGAGGAAAAAGACCATTTTTGCAATGTCTGACGCGGCTGTGGCTCTCCCCGGAGGGGTGGGAACGCTCGAAGAGCTGACCGAGGTCATCACACTGAAGCAGCTGGGGCAGTTCAACAAGCCAATAATTATTGTCAATGTAAACGGTTTCTACGACCATCTGATCGAGTTCTTTGACCACATGGTGAGAGGTCATTTCATGAGGCTTGAGCATAAGGACATATGGCAGATTGTCACAGAAGCCCGCGAGGTGATTCCGGCAATACGCAACTACACCGGCTGGCATGCCGACCCGAAGGTGATTGCCAGGATCTGATTTTCGAAATAACAATCAAACAGGCCGCCCCTACAGGGATTACCAACCTCATAGGGGTGAACTGGTTGCATGGAATTAAGGTACTCTTGTCCCAACGAATAAAATATCGTCGATCTGTGGAATTTTACCCATCCAGTTACGGATGGCTCTCTCAAGGAGCCTCTTCTGATCATCTTCGGGATGACGATATATATCTGAGAGAAGACGCCTGATGTTTATAGTCTTAAACTTTTTCTCATCCTGCCCGCCAAACTGGTCGGCATAACCGTCAGTGAAGAGATAGAGCATATCTCCCCTTCTTACCTCCAGCCTGTGATTGGTGAACTTTTTCTTCTCCTGCCCGTCAATCATACCAATCGGGAAACGGTCTGCCTTGAAGATTGTCATATTACCGTCACGTACATGATAAAGTGACTGGTAGGCTCCTGCATACTCAATATAATGTTCACGGGGGTCATAACATACAATTGAAATATCCATCCCGTCACGTACTGCCTTCTCACTGCGCTGAAGAAGGGCATGGACAACCTCAATATTGAGATGATCAAGTATTTCTGACGGCCTCCTTATGCCATTCTCCTTAACTACCTTGTTAAGTGAGTTGTGACCGATGATCGACATGAATGCACCCGGCACACCGTGACCGGTACAGTCAACCACCGCAATATACTGCTTGTCGCCGCTGTCATACATCCAGTAGAAATCACCGCTGACGATGTCTTTTGGCATAAAGAGGACAAAGGTCTGGTTGAAGTAGTTTTCCGGAGGCAGCATAGCCCGCTGAATACGCTCGGCATACCTTATGCTCGCAGTAATATCCCTGTTCTTTTCCTCAAGCTCTATGCTCTTTGTCACTACTTCAGCCGTCCGCTCCTCAACCTTCTCTTCAAGCACCTCCTTTTCTCTCAGCAGGTTGCGTTCACGAAGGTTGATGTAACCATATATTGCACTTATCACTGCAAGAATGCTCAGAAGTATAAACCAGGAGGTCTGGTAGAAGGGCGATCTTATTGTAAAGCTGAGTGTAACCGGGTTTTCGTTCCAGTACCCATAATTGTTTGAAGCCCTGACCATAAAGGTGTATTTGCCGGGGCTGATGGACGAATACATAGCGCTGGTCTGATCAGTTGATATCCAGTCTTCGTCGTTCCCGACAAGCATGAACTGGTATTTAACCGCTGCCGGGTTCACCAGGCAGATGCTTAGAAAATCGAAAGCAATCCTGTTCATCGAATGGGGAAGGCGGATGCCATCATACATCGGGTAAGGCTCAAGATTGACAAGCGTTCTCCAAATGTGCGTTGCCGGCTCGGTAACCACCGGAGGCAGCCGTGAAGGGCTCATCCTGATGGCTCCGTTGCTGGTCCCGAACCACAGGTCACCTTTGCTGTCAGCGAAAGAAGCGTTAGGCCTCGTCTCAATGCCCGTAAACCCGTTCTTCTCAGTGAATGAAGATATCTTGCCTGTTGAAGTATCATACCTGTTAAGCCCGAGGTTTGTTCCGATATAGAGGTTACCTGCCCCGTCTGACTGCAGAAGGTTAATCGAGTTCATCAGCAATCCGTCTGTCTCAGTCAGCCTCTTCCACACAGTGTCTGCCCTGAGACCATACAGACCGTCTATTGTACCTACCCATATCGTTCCGTCAGGTGTCTCAGCAATAGCATTTGGCCTGACGTCTGACCCGAATTCGACCGGGGTGAATATCGATCTTCCGGGATGGAGTTTGGTAAGCCCGTTTCGTTCCTCGGTGCCGACCCAAAGAAACCCGTTACTGTCAGTAAAAAGAGAGGTAATATTGTTACCGGTAAGACCATGACCCTCTGTATAGGTATTACTCTCCCTGGTTGTCGCATTCCATGAAAGAAGTGCCTTATGGGTACCGATCCAGAGATTCCCGTGACCATCTGTCTCAATCGCAGCGATCCTCAATGAATGAAGTTTAGCATTCAGGTCAAGATCAAAACGACAGCTCTTCTTCTTCAGATCATACCAGAAAACCTCATCCTCTGCTGTTACTATCCAGACATCTCCGTCATTGTCGGGTTTGATGATGTTTATCTGTTTTCCCTGAAGGCTGGCGGGCAGGCCTGCCAGGTCTGTACTGCCCCCCTCATTTTCTTCCGGATCATAGATTGACAATCCCTCGCGCGTGCCGAACCAGTATCTCCCTGTCTGATCCTGGGCAATGGATGAGACATCATTTGACTGCAGGAACTGTGGTGCATTATATGATGTAAGGTGGTCGCCCTTGTATATGAACAGTCCGGCATCCCTGTCGGCAACGAGAATATTTTTCTCTTTGTCTTCAAGCATGCAAAGGGGATGCAGTGAATTGAGCCCGTTCGAGCTGTTGAAGACAATCGCTCCCTCAGGCGAAAAGACGGTTAATCCTCCCCTGCTCTCCCAGTCTTCCATTGATGATGCCCATATATTACCCCGGTAATCCTCGGTAACATAGGTTACGAAGTTACCCCACAGACCGTTACGGGTGTCATATATGTCCATCCTGCCACTCTCCCTGTCAAGTTTGTAAAGACCTCCGTTATATGTCCCGAACCACATGTTGCCCTTTGAATCTTCAAACATTGTGATTGTAAGGAAGTATTTTGTCAGTCCCTCAGGGCTGTAGGGATCGAAACGATCTGTATTATAATTGTACTTCCTTATCCCGACATCGGTGATACAGTAGAGGTTACCGTCGCTGTCTGTATGAAAACCGAATGCATCATTGCTCAGTCCGTCACGCCCGAGATACTGTCGCCCGGTCATGATAGTGACTCCCGGTTCAGGCTGATCAAGCTTCAGCGCTCCGCCGAGAGATGTTGCAATCCATAGATAACTGTCAAATTCCTTTATGCCTGTCACGTCTCCCCTGAGGTTATATACAGGTCCCTCGGTGTCAGCCACTCTTACTGAATCAGGGCCTGAGAATAATACCGATGAAAAGGATACCTTCTTAAAAACGTCATCCTCAAAAAGTGACATCCCGCCTCCTATATGACCCATCCATATCCGTCCGTAGCTGTCCTCTAGTATGCTTTTCACTCCCCCTGGTGCCAGGCCGTCGGATGTTGAGAAATTTTCAAACCGCAGGCCGTCGAAACGTGTCACCCCGCTGCCTGTACCCAGCCAGATGAAGTCATTTGCATCCTGGATGATGGTGTATATTTTCGACGCACTAAGCCCTTCCTTTGAGCTCAGATGCTGAAAGTAGTAATTCTGTCCGGCGGTGTCGCGGGGGGCGGCAACAAGGAAAAGAAGCAGCCAGGCTAATGAATAAACTGAAAATGTTCCGCAAAAGCCTCTTCTTCCCTGCATCAGGTTATTTCTTTACGAAGAAGAAAGTTCCATCTTCGTCCTTGAGCCCGGTGATCTTTCCAAACTTTGGCTTCTGCCGGTTATTCTGCGTTACAGCCTTCGTAACCTGCGTTGCAATCTCGTCAATTGATATGCAGGTATTTGGATTGCCGCGCAGGGCATTCACAAAAGTACGGGTGAACTGTGAATCATCTACTGCAAGCTCATAGCCTGCTGATGAGAAGACCTGGCTCGACTTAAACTGTGTGGCTTTCCAGTCAGCACAGTTGCGGGCCTTGATATCTGATCTCATTGCCTGGTAGAAGCTCGGACCTGACTCACAGGCGTCGGTCACAACAAGGACATGGGTAAGGTAATTCATGTAGGTCTCCATGGAAGCCCTGAGAGTGTTGAGGCTGTAATAGGTGAACTCTTCATCACGGCGTGCGTCAACAGGTATCCAGTATCCGACATCATTGATGAACTTGCCATGACCGGCAAACCATATCACGAGTGACTTGATCTGCTTAGCCCTGACTTCATCACGAAGATCTATTGAGAAGAACTTTTCCATCTGCTGCTTTGTCTGGTTTCGCAGTCTTTTTATGGGCAGCACCTGGTAATTGTCTTCAAGGACTCCGGTGATCAGGTTTGCATCCTTCTGGGGCCCCTGGAGAATAGCAAAATTCTCGTAGTCACTGTTCTCAATGAACACAACAAGAGTATTACCCATCGGATTAGCGGCGGAAATGGTGTTTCCGTTGCGGTTAAGCGGGTAGTCCCTGATAGTCCGGTTACCATATTTGTCTTCAACCAGAATCGTGATCTTGTCATTGTTCCTGACATCAATGCCCCTTGCAATGAATGACGGATTAAGATTATCCTCCGAGAACTGTGCACTGATGTTATCGATCTTCACGGATTTGATAAGGTTCTGGTCAAATAGTTTACCCTCGATGTCAATACTTGTGGCAGCACTGTCTATTACCAGCATGTCTCCTGCCGTGATGTAGGGTGTGAGAATCTGTATCTCCGGAGGATCATTCTCAGTGCG
Organism: Bacteroidales bacterium; assembly: GCA_025455395.1. Lineage (GTDB taxonomy): Bacteria > Bacteroidota > Bacteroidia > Bacteroidales > VadinHA17 > SR-FBR-E99. The sequence continues at coordinate 1,337 of JALOMO010000108.1, read as the reverse complement.
CCTGACCTGGTAAGTCACTACGCTTTCATTGTTGTATACATCGCGTGCCACTATCCTTACATTCTCGTCAGATGATATTTCCACTTCAGCTGTGAATGGAATAGTGCCCCCGCGACCTTCATACATGACCGGAATATTGTTGATGGAGAACTCTGCAAGCATGCTCCTGTCACTTATCTTACCGGTGACAAGCACGCTCTTGCGGTCAACACCAACTTCAATCTCGCGACCTGCGATTATTGTCGGTGATTCGATTATTATCTCCGGGCTGTTTGTTTCGCGGTTGATGATGAACAGCCTTTCATTTGCCTCTGCCATCAGTTTCTTGGCGGGAGAGTTGTTCTCACTCAGTGCGATAATTTTTGCATAGTCAGCGCCGGCTTTTTCGAAATCATTTATCTCCTCGTATGATTTTGCACGCAGCAGGTAGACCTCAGTCTGATACTGGTCTATTGTAAGAGCTTTCGTAAAATCATTTATGGCGGCCAGATGCTGGTTAAAGTTCTGGTAATAAATCCCTCTCTTAACATAATGGCTCTTCTTTGCCGGTTCGAGAAGGATGGCCGTGCTGATGTCATTTATTGCCGAGGGGTAGTCAAGCCTTGCTTCATAGGCTGTTGCGCGTGTCAGGTATGCATCGACGTATTTTTCATCCTGGGTAATGACCACCTGGCACTGACCGAGGGCGCTGTTGACATCGCCCTGGCGGATGAGTACCCTGGCGAGTTCGAGCCTGGCGACTGAGAGACTTTTATCCTTTGTCACCGCTTTCTCAAGCTGCCTCCTGGCCGTGTTGTCATCCTTCATCCTCTGATAGATGATACCCTGGTAATAATAATTGATTGCATCATCTCTCATCTGTATGGCGGTGTCAGATGCACCCAGAGCTTTATCCCACAATTCAAGACCGATAAGTGATACAACCTTTTCAGTATAAAGCTTTCCGTTCCTGTATTCAGCATCAATGGCTCTCTGAAGCACTTCTACGGCCTCGAGATAGTATTTCTCTTTCTCGGCAGCGGTGGTGCCTTCAACAGAGGCAAGCTTATTGCAGATCCTGCCGAGGTTGTAAAGGATGCCCGAATCATCAGATTCAAAATTGACTGCCCGGTGATAGTCATCATAGGCAAGCCCGTAGTTACCTGTTGATTCGTATGCACCAGCCCTGTTAAGATATCCTTCGGGCGACGCCGGAGCCTCATCTATGGCCCGTGAGAACTGTTCAATGGCATCATCGAACATACCGTTCCTGACAAACTCTTCGCCAGCCTTGATGTATTTGCGGGCACTCTGCCCGTAAACAGTCAAACCAGCCGTGAAAAGAACAATTACAAGAA
>JALOMO010000200.1 GCA_025455395.1 Bacteroidales bacterium | reverse complement strand
AACCCAGATGGCAATATGGTACATATGGTTCATCTTCTGTTTTTTCTCCTCACCATCAACATATCCGCTGAGATTAGAAGCTGAGCATGCCTCACCGTAGAACCAGGTGTTGTAGCCCGGCCTGCCGAAGTACTCTACCTGGAACTGGAATCCTCCGTTACCGGGTGCCGAGCCGCCATCCCAGGCATTCACGTTTTTTGCCTGCATCAGCCTCATGTGCCAGCCTGACATACCCTCGCCCTCAAGCCCCCCAATGGGAATAACGTCGAATTCAATTGTGTAGTTCTCAGGCAGCTGCAGCAATGCGTCAGTCCAGATACATTCATCCATCACGAACTTCATCCATTTGCCGGGGAACAGGTTGGTGGTGACCACCTCAGCCGAACCGTTGGTGTTCCACAGTGCAGGAAAGTCGCCGACAGCATCCTGGCTGAAGTCGTCGAAGAAGATCACTTTTTCCCCGGGGATAAAATCGTATTTTGAATAACTCTCAAGACTGGTCTGCTGTCCGGCAGCCACAGCACCTCCGGCTGCTCCAGCGGCTGCAGCACCTGCTGCCGCCTCTTCATTCTGAGTCGCTGCAGCCTTCTCAGTACTGCCATCAGTTTTTAATCCCGCAGCAATGCTGTCCTCTGCAGTATCAAATGTCTTGTCAATAGTCTTATCGACCTGCTTATTTAATCTCTTATTGACTTCGTTCTCAATTTTCTTCTTGAAGTCAACTTTGATCTGGCCTTCGGCATTGAGGGAGAGGCCGACCATAGCTATCGCAATGATTAGTTTAAAGAGGCTATTCATCTCGTCCTGGGTTTTGGAATTAAACATATAAGGGTAGAAAAGGATGTTAAATCTAACAGTTTTTATCGAAGTTGCAATTTGTTTAATGGGTTATTTTCGACCATTCGATAAAAAAACTTCAACTCTTAATTCTTAATTTTTGCTTCTTAATTCTTATGTCGTTTTGTTCATTTGTTCTTAACTTTGATAAGCTGCATTTCTAAATAGGTTTGTCATGAAAGAAGAGTTTCTGCACTGGCTGTGGAAAAACCGTCTCTTTGATGCCGGCTCTGTCAGGGATGGTGATGCCGGTGTCATCGAGGTAATCTCGCCAGGCGAGTACAACCGTGATTCCGGTCCTGATTTCTTCAACACCCGTCTTATTATAGGAGGAACAACATGGGCGGGCAACACCGAGATACATCTCAATGCCTCGGACTGGTACCGGCACGGTCATCATACTGACCGCGCCTATGACAATGTGATACTTCACATAGTGTATAATAATGATGCGGAGTCGTTCACGGCCTCGGGGAGGAGGCTTGTCACCGCCGCACCCTCATTTGACGTTTCACTGTGGGAAAACTACACTGACCTGGTCAACAATCCTTCGTTGCTGGCCTGTGAAGGGTTCATCGCAGGAGTTGATCCGTTTATGGTAAGACACTGGCTCTGGTCGCTGGCCCTGGAGCGGATCGGGAGGAAAAGTGAGGAGGTATCTGATCTTCTCAGGCAGACAGGATACGACTGGGAGGAGACATTGTACCGCATGGTGTCACGGTACTTCGGGTTCAGGGTAAACACAGATTCGTTCGGGATGCTTGCTTCGCGCCTTCCCCTTAAGATCATCAGGAAACACGCCGACAATCTGACCCAGGTGGAGGCCCTTCTTTTCGGCACTGCCGGTCTTCTCGACGAAGCCCTTTTCAGGGAGGCGGTGGCGGACAGTTACTATCTGCTCCTGTGCCGTGAATTCAGGATGCTGAGGGCAAAGTACTCGCTTCAGCCTGTCGACGGATGGATGTGGAAGTTTCACCGCCTGAGGCCGGCAAACTTCCCGACTCTCAGACTGTCGCAGCTTGCGGCGCTCCTTTCGCACACGGACGGGCTCTTCTCCAGGGTCATGGGATGCACCGGTACCGATATGCTGAGAGCACTTCTCAGCATAAGGTCGTCAGAATACTGGAACAACCATTACCTCTTCGGAAAGGAGGTGCCGTCCGCAATACGGCAGGCAGGAAGACAGTCGGTTGACCTGCTAATCATAAATGCCGTGGCACCACTGATTTTTGTCTATGGAAAGTCAAAGCAGCAGCCAGCCATGTGTGAGAGAGCAACAGACATCCTGGAGTCACTCCCTCCGGAGGTTAACAGTGTCGTTTCCGATTTCTCCTCGGCTGGCATCAGGGCTGATTCTGCCTTCACCAGCCAGGCTCTCCTCGAACTGAGATTGTCATGGTGCAGGTATCACAGGTGCCTTGACTGTCATATAGGCTCATCGCTCATCGCATCAGGCCATAAAATCAAAGGCTCAGGCTCACTCCTCCTGGAGCCGTGAGATAACCGCTTTGACGAACAACTGAGTTGAGGTGACGAATGAAAAAAGAAATTTTTCATCATGCGCAACTTTTGTTATTTGTTTTGCGTCTTTTCTATGAGACGCTGATCATTCACTTACTACTATGTAATTGTATGGAAGGACGTTCAGTAGTTAAATTCATAAAATTTCTTTAAATTGTTTGAAATATTACAAATAAGAGTTGTATCTTTGCGATCCAAAATTGGAGAGTTTATTAATAATCTATTGGATAAGGATATGTATTTGACTACGGAGAAGAAACAGGAATTTTTCAAGACATTCGGCAGCTCAGAAATGGACACCGGAAGCGCTGAGGGTCAGATTGCTCTTTTCTCCTACAGGATCGCGCATCTTACTGAACACCTGAAGAAGAACAAGAAGGATTTCAGCACTCAGAGGGCGCTTATAAAGCTTGTTGGCAAGAGAAGGCGTTTGCTTGACTATCTGAAGATCAAAGATATCAGCAGGTATCGTGAAATCATCAAGGCACTGAGCCTGCGTAAGTAAGGAAAAAAGGCAATTTCAGATTGCCTTTTTTAATTCTTTCATGAATTCTCCCCTTACTTTCCATTTATCCCGAAATAATCAGTAATACAGATGTATAAGTTAATTGAAAAGAGTATCGATCTGGGCGACGGCCGGACGATAGTTATTGAGACAGGCAAGTTGGCCAAGCAGGCTGACGGATCTGTAGTCGTCAG
>JALOMO010000025.1 GCA_025455395.1 Bacteroidales bacterium | reverse complement strand
CAGTTCTGACATCTGTGCTATAGACGGGTTTGGTATAACCCTGACATGTCTGAGCCCGGCAGCAGATTTTCTGATCTCTTCAGAGGGTCTTTTACCCGCGATAATCGTTCTGTACTTCCATTGTGGCACCACCTCCCGCAGCAGAAAAAGTGCTGCGGCATTATTTTCAGGAGTAGAAAAATCACCATGAATAAGAATGTAGTCACCCTTGCCGTTAAGTGACTTGCACTCTTCGGCAGGATGAAACGGGCCAACGAAAAGTGCTTTGCCATACTTTGAGCTGTAATATTCAGTGTCCCCGGGTGAAATTACAAGAAGAAGTGATGCCTTCGAAAGCTGATTCTCATATCGCTCCAGCTTACGGGCTTCAGACAGGAAGAAGAGTTTCCGGAAGGGATTTTTTTCGTTATGCGCCAGGTTGCTATAGTAAATATGTTCGATATTATGTGTCCTGACCATTTTCAATCGGTTTGCCAGCGATGGGTGCCCAAGAAAGTGTGTCGTATGGAGGCCTTCAAAGATGATCGGATAATTATCAGCCTTCAGATTTGATAACAGCTCACTGTTGCTTCGTGAGAGAACTATAAACGGGTCATTTCTGACAAGATAAAAGAGATTAAGCTCACGCTTGTAATAGTAAACCTTCAGGCACTCCTTCTCAAGTGTCCTTGACCTCGGCCGGCCGTATGAGAAGCAATGTAGTATGATGCCAACACCCTTGCGCTTCAGTGCTGCAATCTTATAAAAGACATCCATCACCCCACCGTAGTCCGGGGGGTAGGGAACATTGAAACTTACCAGGTGTATGATTTTATTATCAGTGTGCTCCGCCATCTGTAGATGAAAAATAAGCACAAACATAGTTAAAATAATTCTTTCGTATCTTTCTGCTCCGTTGTCTATTAATAATAAGGTTATTGTTTACGTAATAAATTGTTAATGAAGGCCTTGATTGCAGTGATAAGCGACCTGTCAACCGACATGAGAGTAATGAAACATGCTTCGCTTATGAAAGAGATGGGCTTTGATGTAACCCTCATCGGAAGAAAAGGCGCCAATGCTCCTTCACTGACCATGTTTCCGGCGAAAACTATCAGGCTTAGAGTTCCCTTTCGCAGAGGCCCTCTCATGTATTTGTCATATAACATTTTACTGTTGTTTCAGCTATTATTCAGGAGAGCGGATATATACGTTTCAAATGACCTTGATACGCTTCTTCCATGCTTTATTGCCTCACGCTTCTATTCGAAGCCGCTTATTTATGATGCTCATGAATACTTCACAGGTCAATACGGGCTTCCTGAAAGACGGTTTAAACAACGGCTGTGGAAGCAGATGGAAAAGTGGATACTGCCCCGAGTCCGTCATATGATGACGGTAAGTGAATCGATAGCATCATTGTACAGGCAGGAATATGGGGTTAACCCGGTTGTAATTAGGAACATGGCTCCCTCGCCTGAGCATATCATTCCGGTGAACCGCAGTGAAATTGCTGCACATGATGAGGACCTGCTAGTGGTCTATCAGGGTGCCGGAATAAATCCGGGCAGAGGAACTGATGAACTTATTGACTCCATGTCTTCGCTTGATGGTGTCATTCTTATTATTATTGGGTCAGGCGACATCATTGACGATGTCAGACAGAGTGTCTGTGAGAGAGGATTGAAAGACAGGGTGAAATTCTTCCCGCGGATGCCATGGGAACAGATGATGAGTTACACCATGTGTTGTGACGCCGGTCTGTCACTTGACACAGATACATGTCTTAATCAAAGGTTTAGCCTTCCAAACAAACTGTTTGATTATATTGCAGCCGGCATACCGGTTGTAGTGTCACCTCTGCCGGAGGTCTCTTCCGTAGTAAAGAATTACAGTTGCGGTATCATCCTGAATGATGTGGAACCTGAATCTATACGTGCGGCGCTTTCCAGCCTCAGGGACAACAGGGCCATTCTGACATCGCTTAAGGAAGGAGTCGCCATGGCACGGAAGGAGCTTACCTGGGAAAAAGAGATGAAGAAAGAACAAGAGTTGTTTCAAAGCGTTATTAATACTAAAAAACAAAGATGACAATCGTTCTATTTAAAAAATACCTCCCTGAGATTGCAGGCACGCTGATTGGTGCTACTGGCGGATTCCTGTACTGGAAGTTTGTAGGTTGTGTCTCTGGTACATGTGCGATAAAATCAAACTGGTATTTGATGGTTCCCTGGGGAATGATACTTGGCTACCTGGTCGGGTCAATGACAGGTGACTACTTCAGGAAGAAGAGAAGCGGGAAGATAACAAAGTCATAGCAGGAAGATCGGGAAGTTTTTTAATCTGGAAGTTTGTATCTTGCATACTTTCTCAGATGAACCTGATCATTATGAAAACTAACCGCAGGAATTTTCTTCGCACTGCAGCAGCTGCAAGTGCCGGAGCACTGACAGCAGGAGCTGTTTCTTCATGTTCAACAGGAGCAGAGATTCCGGGAGCGATGCCGGAAGTAAAGGCAGCAGCTCTTGCCAGCCACCACCAGACCTTTAACATGAGCGGGTATGGAGCCCCTCCAATGGCGAAAGTCAGGGTAGGGTTTATCGGACTGGGGATGAGAGGCCCGGGTGCAGTTGAACGGATGGCACATATAGAAGGTGTTGAGATAGCTGCTCTCTGCGATAAGTATGCTGACAGGGTAGACGGCGTGCAATCGATGCTTGCCAAGTTCGGACTGCCGCTGGCAAAGTCATTCACAGGCAGCGAGGAAGCATGGAAAGGATTGTGTGAGGACCCTGAAATTGACCTTGTCTATATATGCACTCCCTGGGCATGGCATACACCCATGGCAGTATATGCAATGGAATGTGGCAAACATGCTGCTACCGAGGTGCCTGCAGCAATAACAATAGAGCAATGCTGGCAACTGGTAGAGGCATCTGAAAAAACAAAGAAGCATTGCATGCAACTGGAGAATTGCTGCTATGACTTCTTTGAACTGCTCACCCTTAACATGGCAAGGCAGGGGCTCTTCGGTGATATTGTCCATGGCGAAGGAGCCTACATTCATGACCTCCGCTACCTCAACTTCGACAAGAATGGTTACGCCGATATGTGGCGGTTGAAGGAGAATCAGCGCAACGGTAATCTTTATCCGACTCACGGACTGGGCCCCGTATGCCAGGTGATGAACATTAACCGTGGTGACAGGATGGATTACCTGACTTCCATCTCCACCGGTGATTTCCAGATGCGCGCTGAGCTGGAGGCACTTGCGGCAGAAGATCCATTCTACCAACAGTTTACCGGAACGGATTACAGGGGAAACATGAATACTACCGTCGTGAAAACTTCACTCGGACGAACAATAATGATACAACATGATGTCACCAGCCCGAGACCCTACTCCCGCATACATCTTATTAGCGGCACTAAGGGAATTGCAAGCAAATGGCCTTCACCACAAAGAATAGCTTTGGATCACTCCTGGCTCTCACCTGAAGAGTTTAAGGCTCTTGAAGAGAAATACACTCCTGAAATTGTAAAGCGGGTGGGAGTGATGGCAAAAGAGATAGGCGGACACGGAGGTATGGATTTCATCATGGATTGGCGGTTGATTGACTGTCTCAGAAACGGCTTGCCCATTGATCAGGATGTCTATGATGCAGCCCTGTGGAGCGTAATTACACCACTTAGCGAATGGTCCGTTGCCAACAGATCATCTTCTATTGACGTGCCTGACTTCACATGCGGTGCCTGGAAGGCAAACAAGCCGGTTGATCCTAACCTTCTGACCGGTGGTAACACCGGAGTAATAGGCATAAAGGGTAGCTCAAATCAGCTTGAAGTTTAGTTATTGAACTAAATTGATTAATTTGGCTACCTCTATTTCTACAGGAACTCAATGTTCTATTTAATTGTAATTCTGATTATTACAGGAGTTGTCCTGCTTGCTGCCGGTAAAAGAAGTTCAGCGATTCTTACAGCTCTGTCTCTGGCGGCCGGTGTCACAGCCAGCTCGTGGCTTGCGTTATCAGTACTTTTCAATAAGGCTATACCGGCTGAGATAAATGAAATCCTGACGAATGCAGGAATCGTTTGTGACAGTTTGAGCGCTGTCTTAATTCTGATCATCAGTTTCACAATCGTTTCGGGCTTTATATATTCTATCGGTTATCTGCCTCCATACACTCGCAACAAACCGGAATTATGGACAAAGGCGCACTATGCAGCTCTCTTCTGGCTTTACATGTCAATGATCGCCGTTGTTCTCTTCAGAAGCGGGTTTGCATTCCTGGTGGCGTGGGAGATAATGACAATCTCTTCATTTATTCTCGTGATTTACGAATATGACAAAAAGGGAACGATACAGGCAGGGATAAATTACCTTGTCCAGATGCATATTGGAATGCTGTTTATTCTGTTTGCATTCATAATTTCATCAGAGGGATCAGTCGGGGTGTCATTTGATAATCTTCAGTATTACTTCAGCCGGCATTCAAACTGGCCGGTCTTTCTGCTCTTCTTCATCGGATTCGGACTAAAGGCCGGCTTCATTTTTCTGCATACATGGCTGCCCGAGGCACACCCTGCAGCACCCTCGCATGTATCGGGTATAATGTCAGGGGTGATGATAAAGCTGGGAATTTACGGAATCCTTCGGGTAAGCATCAGTCTCCAGGGTGATATGTACGTCATCGGTACGTCTCTTATGGTGTTCTCTGCGTTAACCGGGCTTTTCGGAGTGATGATGGCAATCCTTCAGCATGACATCAAGAGACTACTAGCCTATCACAGCATTGAGAACATTGGAATAATAGGGATAGGGATCGGGCTGGGAATCTTTGGAACCGCTACCGGCAATACACTTATATCCGTAACCGGTTACACCGGTGCCATCCTTCACACACTGAATCACTCTCTCTTCAAATCACTTTTGTTTTTCAGTGCAGGTTCTGTTACCAGCCGTCTCCACACAAGAAATGTTGAGCAGATGGGAGGCATAATGAAGTATATGCCCTTTACTGCCATGGCATTTCTTATCGGCTCAGTAGCGATAGCCGGCCTTCCCCCCTTTAATGGTTTTATATCCGAGTACCTGCTCTATTTTTCACTTTTCAGTGGGATCGGCGAGCTCGAATTCTATCCATTGCTGATATTTTCCCTTACAATGGTCTCACTGGTTCTGATAGGAGGTCTGGCTGTATTCTGTTTTGCAAAGGTATTCAGTCTGATATTCCTGGGCCAGCCACGTAATGAGCTGATTGAGTCACCTGCTGAAGCCGGGAGGCCCATGCTCATTGCCAAGATGCTCCCTGTAGTCCCTATTGTTATTATCGGTGTCGTGCCGGTATTCATTGTCGCGCCTCTGGCTTCTCTAACCTCCGGGATTTTCAACCAGGCTCATCTCTTTGACACAACAACCCTGATGAATCCGCTCAGTTATATATCTGTCGGAGTTATAGTGATGGCCTCCGTCATTACACTTTTAATTGTTCTGAAAAGAATTAATGAAAAGCGCCGTCTTCCTGTCACAGGCCCGACATGGGGCTGCGGATACACGGCAGTAAATTCACGGCAGCAATATACAGCTGCCTCATTCACACAGGAATATGCTACCCTGGTAAGACCAGTGATAAAGAATGGTGCCTCACATGTAAGCTTCAGGGAGGATGAGATCTTCCCTGGCAAGCGCGATTTTCACACCAGCTCTGCAGACATTATACGGTCGAAGATAATTCTGAGGCCAGCAAATCTTATAATCAATCTCCTCAGGAGAGCGGCAGTAATTCAAACGGGCAGGCTTCAGCATTATGTGTTATATGCGATGCTCTTCCTCGTCCTGGTATTCCTCCTGACACTGCTAGAAATCATATGATAGACTGAATATGATAGCCCTGGGCCTGATATTATTGACCTCACTCTTCACTGCCGGACTGATTGTCAGGGTTAAAAGCATCGCCTCCGGGAGGAGGGGGCCGGGATTGTTTCAGCCTCTTAAAAATATTTGGGTTTTATTCAGAAAGGGTTCGGTATACAGTGAGGTGTCCGGCATTATTACCCGCACTGCCCCCATAATGGTTTTATCGGCACTCCTTGTTGCTTCACTAATGGTGCCGGTGGCAGGATTCCCGCCACTGATATCATTCAGGGCTGACTTCATTTTGTTCGCCTATCTGATGGCCTTCAGTCGCTTTATGATGATCATCATTTCGTTTGACAGCGGGAGCAGCTTTGAAGGAATGGGTGCCAGCCGCGAGGCTCTGTATGGGATGCTGATTGAACCGGCTCTCTTCGTTCTTATTGCGGGTCTCACTGTCTTCACAGGAGGCACTTCCCTGGCCACAATATTTGACCTTACCCACAGAGAGGGCTACAGCTATGTATTCGGACTGATAGTTGCGTACATCATCGGCAACATTACAGTGGTTGAGAACAGCCGCATACCTGTTGATGATCCGAAGACCCACCTTGAACTCACAATGATTCATGAAGTAATGGTCCTTGACCTCAGCGGCTTTAATCTGGCTGTGATTCAACTAACCTCATTGCTTAAGTTCGCTATCTTCGGAAGCCTGATAGCATCAGCTGTAATACCTTGGGATCTCGCACCTGCCATCAGGATTATTATGTTTTTTGCTGTTCAGTTGCTTTTCGCATCAGCCATCGGGATGACAGAATCGTTCAGGTCACGTTACAAGATGAACCGTAACCAGCAGTATTTACTGACCATCTCACTCATCTCAGTGCTATTCTTCGTCATAATTCTTTTTACCAAAAATATCTTCTGAAATGGTGATCCTTTTATATATACTGTTCGGGATATCACTGGTCTATATTGCAGCAACCGAGAAGTTCAGCAACTACATCAGGGTATATACGCTTCAGGGTTTTCTGCTGTTCGGAATGGCACTCTCCGAGAGAGAAAGCTTTTCATATGTAAACCTTGTACTTATACTTGCTGAGACAGTGATATTCAAATCGGTTATAGTCCCCTGGCTTCTCAGGAGGATACTTCAGGGAACGGGAATTAGAAACGTCCACAAGAGATCACTAGCCGGTAACTATACGGTATTGATCATGATACTGGCACTTGGCATTAGCCTACTCCTGGCAAGATTACTTGCGATTCATACAGCCGACAGTACCTTCCTTGTTATTGGTTTCTTTACTCTCTTCACCGGCCTGATACTGATAAGTGCACGCAAGCTGATATTCGGTCATCTTGTCGGGTTCCTGATCATTGAGAACTCAGTCTTCCTCTTCTCAATTGCCATAGGGAAGGAGTTCCCGCTACTTGTCAATGCAGGTATACTTCTTGATATCTTTATTGCCGTCCTTATAATGAGCATTTTTATGACAAGAATAGGGCATCGAACAGGCGGATTTGAGGCCGAGAGTCTTACAAAACTGACTGACTGATGCTTACCGTTTATTTCATAACCGGAGTTGCATTATCGGGGCTGATCTTAGCCGTCAGGGACAGAAGATTATGTCTGGCACTAAACCTCCTTTTTATTATTGTGCAATCATCCCTTGCCGTCTATGCAGTGTTTGCCCGGGGTAATACCGAACTCAACTATTTTACCTTTGACTCCCTGTCAGTAATATTTCTGATTGTGATGGCAATACTCTCAGCTGCTGTATTCTACCACAGTATCGCATATGTAAGAGAGGATGATGACTGGAAACGTAAACTCTTCTTTTTTTCCTTTATTTTGCTTAATCTGTCACTAACAGGGGTTTATACAGCTAATAACATAATTGTTTCATGGATATTTATTGAGCTGACAACTCTCTCTGCAGCAGGACTTATTAATCACAACAGGTCAATGACTTCCCTTGAGGCAACCTGGAAGTATGTATTTATCTGTTCAGTGGGTATTGCAATTGCTTATATCGGGATCCTTTTTGCCGGTGCTGCTTCCGGCGTCGGAAAAACGGGTGATATGTCATATGACGGTCTGAGGATTGCTTTTCAGAGCACAGATCCTGTTTACCTGAAGATTGCCTTTATTCTCATCCTTACAGGTTATAGCTCCAAGCTCGAAGTATTTCCCCTCTACACTATCGGCGTTGATGCCAACTACGTTGCTCCGGCCCCGGTAAGCGCATTTCTCTCTACGGCTCTGGTAAACGGAGGATTCGTTGTCTTCTTCCGTGTTTATGAAACAATGGCAGCTTCTGCTGTTGCAGGATGGATCAACAATGTGCTTGTTCTGACCGGTATGATGTCATTGCTTGTGGCTGCAATATATATGCAGAAAGCCAGCAACCTGAAGCGCGTCTTTGCCTATTCAACCGTTGAGCATATGGGACTCGTCCTTATCGCTCTCAGTTTCGGCAAAACTGGAATATACATTGCCCTGATACAGGTCACTGTTCATTCATTCGTTAAATCAGGACTCTTTTTCCACGCAGGAATTCTGCACAAGGTTCTCAAATCTTATAAGCTTTCTAAAGCTGCCGGGTATATGGCACTAAATCCTGCAGGTGCCCTGATACTTATGATCGGCGTACTGCTGATTACTGCAATCCCACCGTCAGGTCTGTTTATTAGTGAGTTCATGCTCTTCAGGGAAATGGGATCTCAACAATGGATTCTATTTATTGCAGTAGCCACACTTCTTACCTTAATCTTTTATGGCATCTTCAGTAAAAACATGCATGTGATTGCAGGTGAGCCTGCAGTATCACACATCCGTCAACACAAGGTTATGCAGACCGATTATATCAGTCAGTATATTCTTTTCGGACTGGCTGTGGCTGCATGCCTCTACATACCGGACTTCATTACCGGACTCTTTTCAGATGTATCGGGAACAGGCCCTATTCCAATTTCAATACTGAACATGAAATAGCAGAGAGATGGAATTTTACAGATTGAAAAATAATCCGGGGGCTGTGAATGTGAGCGATATTCCTGTTCTCGAATATGATGCATTTACGGAGCAGACCCTTACCCTGCTTAAGAAAAGGGAGCATCATGCTGTAGACTATTTCACGACTTGCACCGGTAATAAACTAAGATTCTTTATTCTGATTGCCGGCGATGACACTCATACTATTTATCTCTATTCTCATGTACAGGACAGGAATGTAAAAGTGCTGAACTCATTGACAGCACATCATTATCCAATGCATGTATTTGAGAGAGAGATATTTGAGGAGCATGGAATATTGTTTGTCGGACATCCGTGGCTTAAACCATTAAGATATCCAAATGAAAGGGCTGACAGAAATGCGGCCATGAGTAATTATCCTTTTTATACAATAGAGAGCGAAGAACTTCATGAGGTGGGTGTTGGACCTGTCCATGCAGGTGTCATTGAGCCCGGCCACTTCAGGTTCATCTGTCACGGTGAGAATGTTCTTCATCTTGAGATACAGCTTGGTTATCAGCACAGGGGCCTGTCGGGGCTCTTCGCCTCAAGCAGGAATATGCTTCACCGGGCACTTCTTGCAGAAAGCATTGCCGGTGACAGTGCAATAGGGCATGTTCTGGCGTTCTCGCAGGCTGCAGAAGCTCTCTGCAGTTTTATACCTCCCTCCACACTGCAGACTGAACGGATAGTTGCCCTTGAAATGGAACGAATAGCAGTTCACATCGGTGATACTGCCGCGCTATGCGGTGATGTGGGCTACCAGCTTGGCCAGGCAGCATGCGAGGCATTGAGGACAATTGTCATAAATACAATGCAGGATTGGTGTGGTAACCGCTTTGGAAAAGGGCTGATTAGACCAGGAGGAACAAATTTTCCATTATCTGCTGACATAGCCGGTCATATTATGGAAAAACTGGATGAGGTCAGAAAGAGATTTGGCAATGCAGCTGATCTGGTTTACAATAACACAGGGATACTGTCGAGGTTTGAAAACACCGGAACAGTTTCTCTTGCTCAGGCTCGCCACCTTGGAGCGGTAGGTGTGTCAGCGAGAGCATCGGGTCTTAAACGCGATGTCAGAGCTTCGCATCCGTTCCAGGCATACACTGAAATGAAATACAGTCCTCCGGCCCTTGATACCGGAGATGTCCTTGCACGGGGTTATATGAGGAAGCTTGAAGCTGATATCTCCTTCATGGTAATAATGAAACTGCTTGACACTTTCCGCGAATCAGGTTCAGATATTAGCCCAAAACCTGATTATCTCATGAAATTCAAACCTGAGACTCTGAGTGTAAGTCTTACCGAAGGATGGAGGGGCGAAATATCACACTGTATCATCACGGACGAAACCGGTGAGGTACTAGCCGCGAGGTTGAAAGATCCCTCCATCCATAACTGGACTATGCTGGCGCTTGCGGTTCGCGGTGCGGAGATATCAGACTTTCCGCTCTGTAATAAAAGCTTTAACCTGTCATACTGTGGTCATGACCTGTAATCACACAACATACTAAACCTCAGATCTGATATGCTAAACGAATTAAAAGTCCTGTCTGACCATGGCAGGCAGTACATTAGTGATCTTCGCAACAAGCCTGTTTCGGAGAGATTCAGGGGAAGGCCGGTCATTTCGGGTGAAATCACGAGCAATGAGATAAAGGAGGTTTCGGCTATGTGCCCTGCTATGGCAATAGATAGCCGTTGCGGTGCAATTGATTTGGGAAAGTGCCTCTTCTGCAATGAATGCGCCCTGATGCTCCCTCAGCGGATCTCCTTCACCAACGATTACAGGATATCGGCCAACAGAAGGGAGGATCTGATAGTAAGGCCTGGTCAGACATCGCAGATAAGACCAGGTGAAGTCTATATAAGAAAAGAAGTACGGCATTTGTTCAGTAAGGCGCTTAAGCTGAGGGAGGTGTCTGCCGCAGGCGATAACTCTTGTGAGATGGAGCTGACGGCGGCAGGAAATGTAAACTTTGATATGGGGCGTTTCGGTATAGAGTTCGTTGCATCACCGCGTCATGCCGATGGGGTTGTTATTACAGGTCCTGTATCAGAGAACATGGCTGAAGCCCTGAAGATGACATATGATGCAATACCCGATCCAAAGATTATTATTCTTGTGGGTACGGATGCCATCAGCGGCGGACTCTTTGCCGGAAGCAGGGCATTAAACAGGAAATTCATCGATGAACACACTGTTGACCTGTACGTGCCGGGCAACCCGGCTCATCCACTTACATTCATTAACGGTGTTCTGGATCTTCTCGGGATATGATCATCGGGGCTGCAGCAGGTCAATTATTGCCCTGCTCATGGCGGTTGCACCGGTAGTATAAGCCGGACGGAAGTCAGGGTAGAAGAATTCGCTGTGAAGAACCGGGAGAACAGTGTTTTTTGAGACGCTTTCCTGGTATTTTGAAACATTCACTCCCCCCAGCCAGAAGAGCCCGATCTTAATATTCTCAGATGTGCGCCCATACTTTCCAAAGTCTTCTGCAACTGTTGCAGGATCAACCTTTATTAAATTCTGTTTACCAAGAATGGCGCTCATTGAGGAGACTGCACGTGACACCAGTTCCGGGTCGTTGTCAACCGGTGGTGTAAAGTCATCCTCGACAGAAACCCTCGGCATGAGACTCTCATTCAGACCTGCAGATATTGCCACCCCTCGCGAGATGCGATGAATTGCTGATAAGATCTGTTCACGTACTTCGTCAGAGAAAAACCTTACAGTAAGCTGAAGGTCTACTTCCGAAGGAATAATATTATGTCTCACTCCTCCGTGGATCGAGCCTACAGTGACAACGGCAGGAGAGACAGGGTTTATCTCCCTGCTTACAATTGTCTGATAATCAAGGATTATTCTGGCTGCGAGAACTATGGGGTCAACAGTTTTATGCGGCATGGCCCCATGTCCGCCAACACCAAATATTTTGACGTCTACTGATGTGACACCTGCAAACATCGGACCTTCGCGGTAACCAATGGTACCTGCCGGCATATCAGAAGCGACATGATAAGCAAGGGCGTAGTCAGGCAAGGGGAATCGGGTATAAAGCCCGTCATTTATCATCTGCTCCGATCCTCCGCTTCTCTCCTCAGCGGGTTGGGCGACGGCTATAATTGTTCCTTTCCATCTGTTTTTAAGACTGACAATTGTGTTAAGGGTGCCCCACCATACTGTCATGTGCAGATCGTGCCCACATGCATGCATCACCGGTGTTTCAGTACCGTTCAAATCCAAGACGGTGACTTTGCTTGCGTAAGGTAGACCTGTCGCCTCCTTTACCGGCAATGCATCCAAATCAGTGCGAAGCATTATTACAGGTCCGGTGCCATTCTTCATGACTCCGACAACACCATTACCTCCCACTCCTGTCGTGACATCAAAACCAAGCTTCTTTAACCCTTCTGCCATTTTCAAAGCTGTCCGGAATTCCTGAAATGAGAGTTCCGGATTTTGATGCAGATCTCTGTACATCGTCTCCGCAAAAGGAAGAGATGCACTTACCTCTTTCATGATCAGGGTGTTGATATCCTGACCTGTAAGCGAAGGGCCTCCAAGAAAGAAAAGCAGAGTTGCTGTCTTAAGTACTTTTTTCAATGGATATGCTTTGTCTTCTCAAATTTAATAATTTGTTTGAGTTGGAATCGAAAGAGACAATAATTATCAACACCACAATATACTGAGAGCCATTTTAAGTACCTTAGTTTCGACCTAAATAGATCAGGCAATCATGAAAAAGGTATTATTAACAGGAACAATGGCGATTATGGGAATTGTACTTTTAACATCATGCGGAGAAAACGAAAAAAAGAGTGCTGGTGTAAATGAGTTCAACTACATTGCAGACAGGTTCGAGGATATAAGTGTCCTTAGGTATCGCCTGCCAGGATTTGAACAACTGACATTAGCAGAAAAGGAGTTCATCTACTACCTGTCAGAGGCTGCCCTCTGCGGAAGGGACATCTTCTGGGATCAGAACTTCCGATATAACCTGGTGATAAGGAAAACCATTGAAGCCGTAACAGGAACATACAGCGGCGACAGGGAGTCCGATGAATTCAAAGCCTTCATCACTTATGCCAAAAGGGTATTCTTTGCAAACGGGATACATCACCATTATTCAAATGATAAGTTTGTGCCGGGTTTTTCTCCTGAATATTTTGCCTCGATAGTGCAATACAGTGATCACTCGCTCCTTCCTCTTAAAGAAGGGCAGACACCTGATGATCTGCTGGCATTCCTGACCCCCGTACTTTTTGATCCGGATATCTTCGCAAAGAAAGTGGATCAGTCAGACGGTGTTGACATGATAGCCTCATCTGCCAACAATTTTTATGAGGGGGTGACACAGAAAGAGGTGGAGGAGTACTATGCTTCACTCATTGACCCGGCAGATACCAGGCCTGTTTCCTGGGGACTGAACAGCAAGATTGTAAAGAGCGAAGGGAAGATTACGGAGGTTCTCTACAGGAGCGGAGGTCTTTACGGTCCTGCAATTGACAGTATCATATACTGGCTTGAAAAGGCAAAGGAGGTTGCACTGAGCGACACCCAGGAGAGAGAGCTTGAGCTTCTTATAGATTATTACAGGACTGGTGACCTGAAAACATGGGATGATTATAATGTCCTCTGGGCAGGTAATACAGGACTTACGGTTGACTATATAAATGGTTTCATTGAGACCTATGGTGATCCGCTGGGCATGAAGGCGACATGGGAATCGGTAGTTGACTACAAGGATATTGAAGCCTCAAAACGAACTGCGGTTATCACTGCCAATGCTCAATGGTTCGAGGATAACTCTCCGGTAAACCCTGCATACCGCAAGGATAAGGTTACGGGTGTGGCTGCAAGCGTAATAAATGTTGCCATGCTTGGTGGAGACTGTTATCCCGCTTCACCACTAGGCATCAACCTACCCAACTCTAACTGGATAAGGACGGAAGCCGGATCCAAGTCAGTCACACTTGCGAATATCACTGACGCTAAGGATATAGTTGCCAGAGGAAGCGGTTTTCTTCAGGAGTTTGCATGGGATGAGGCTGAGATTGAAAGAGCCGTCAGATTTGGGTCACTGGCTGACGCCCTCCATACTGATATGCACGAATGTATCGGGCATGCCAGTGGCAAACTGGCTCCGGGGACTGACCCCAACGCCCTGAAGAACTATGCCTCACCTCTTGAGGAGATGCGAGCGGACCTTTTCGCACTTTATTATATGATGGACCCTAAAATGAGGGAGCTTGACCTCATGGAGTCGGATGATGCTGCAAAAGCCGAATATGATAACTATATCCGTAATGGTTTCATGACACAGCTGGCAAGGATCAGCCCCGGAAAAGATATTGAACAGGCTCACATGCGATGCCGATCTGCCATAGCCCACTGGGTTTACGAAAGGGGCCTTGAGGAGAATGTTATTGAGACAATCAGACGTGATGAGAAAACCTTTGTTAAGATAAATAACTACGATAAGCTACGATCTCTTTTTGGCGAGATGCTCAAGGAGGTTCAGCGGATTAAATCTGAAGGTGATTTCGAAGCCGGAAGGAACATGATAGAAAAATACGGGGTCAAGATTGACCAGGCGCTCCACAATGAAATACTGGAAAGATATGCCAGACTGGACCTGGCTCCGTACAGCGGATTTGTCAATCCGCGCCTGGTGCCTGTCAGTGATGCTCAGGGGAAAATTATTGATGTGATGGTTGAATACTGCGATGATTACCTTGAACAGATGATGGAGTATGGAAAGAGGTATTCCTTCCTGAATTAACTGCCTGAGAAAGATTATTTATAGAAGCTGTTTTTCAGCCGGTTGGTCTTTTTCCTCTCTGAGAGTACCATGTATGCAAGGTATGAAGCAATAATGACGAGTAAAAATATGATACTGTACCTTATAACCATGGCAATGCTCATTCCTTCACCCGATGCAGCTGGTGGATTGATTGAATGACCTACCTCTATTCCGAATAGATTTTTCACGAAGAAAAGGAGGAAGAATGAAAGCAAGCCTGCTGCGACAGGTGTGGTAACCCATCCTGACGCAATGCTGCCCAGTACCTTCAGGTTTATATTTCTGACGCCTTTATATACACCGACACCCAGGATTGCTCCAACAATCACCTGTGAGCTTGATACCGGTACCAACGGGATAGGAGGGAGCCCGGTGGCTGCAACCAGGCGGGAAAGTGCCGCTGATGAAAAAATAAAGAGCACCAGAGCCTGTGCAAGTACAACCACCAGGGCCGCTTCGGGTGTAAGCTCAAGAAGGTTATTGCCCAGTGTCTGGATAACTTTTTTTGAGTATGTAATAATACCTGCTGCGATTGCTATTCCACCCAGGAAAAACAACTGTTGTGGACCCGTAAGGGTGAAGATGCCAAAATCAGTCTCACCAAGAGGTATACTGGGAACAAATACACCCATCACATTGGCAATGTTGTTTGCCCCAAGGCTGAATGCTCCGAAGGCGCCGGTTATAAGGAGCCCAGTCCTGATATATGATTCGTAGAAAAGCAAGTGTACTTTGATTCTGCGTCTTATGACTTTAATCAGATGATAAAGAACATATGCAAACAGTGCACCAATGATTGGTCCGGTAATCCATGTGGAGACTATCTGGGTTAGTGATGCAGAGTCTACTGCATTGTTTGTAAAGATGTTCCAACCTATTATAGCGCCCACTATTGCCTGCGTTGTTGAGACTGGCAGTCCAGCCTTGGTCATCATATAAACAGTAATACCGGCAGCCAGTGCTACTGTGAAAGCGCCTCCAATGGCATTCACTGACCCCAGGCGACCCAGTGTGTCGGAAGCCCCTGATCCCTGTAATACAGCGCCGAGAATAACAAAAATGGAGGCTATAACCGCAGCCCTGGTAAAGGAAAGCATACGGGAACCGACCGCAGAACCGAAGATATTGGCAGCATCGTTTGCCCCAAGGGTCCAGCCCAGAAATAGCCCGCTTGAAAGAAAGAGAATGATCATCTTCAGAGCATTTGCCTGATTGCCATTGAAGCCAGCATATCGGCGGCATCCTGCGCCCTGTCAGATATGCTCTCAATATGGTGTGTTATATAGCGAAGGTGGGCTTTTTCCGCCAGGGTGAGTTCACTCATATCGTGAAACACTTTCTTCTTAAGACTGAATGAAGACTTATCAGTCTCCTTCTCAAAAAAATAGACCTTTATAAGCTTCTCCCTTACAAGGTGTGGCTCCCTGAAAAAAGCCCGTGCTGCAGGGATAAGTTCTTCGGCTGCATTACCTGAGACTTCGGCCAGTGACACAAAATCATGCACCAGGGAGGCCGGGATACGGGGCATCTCAATGTAAAACTCATTCAGAGAACTTTTTGCAGTGTCAATGATCTCATCAAGCTGCCACAACAGCTTCACAATGTCACTTCGTTGCTGTGGCAGGATGGAATGGACGATCATGTCATTCTCTATTCCCCGGTGAAGCTTATCAGCCTTGCTCTCGTGCTCGTCAATCTTCTTAAGGTGAGTCTGGAAAGCATCCTGGTCACCGTTGACGTAGGCTTTAACACCCTCCTTGAAGATTAATACACCGATCTCTATCGTGTCAAAGAATTCGTCAACTCTTGCAGCTAACTCATTGGTGGTACGGGTAAAAAGCGACATCTGCCTTAAGTGGTGTTGGTTTTAACAAATATATTAAGAAATAGTGTCTGAAACAGCACTGTCAGAAGTCAATTATCCTCTCTACCCTGTGGTTTCTGAGATAGCCTTTAATAATGACCTGGATGTCACGATTATCAGCGGCACATTTAATGCAATCATGGATGGCAGTCAGCCCGAATCCGACATCGTTGACATTGAAATAGCCATAACCTGAGAACTTACCGTTAACGATCTTCACAGCACATTTCTCCTCCGTATTTCGGCCGGCGTCAATAATAAAGAAGCTCCTTCCCGTGAATACAAACTCGTCAAGTGCCTGCATGGCTCTCTCGTTGTAAGATGACGGCTTTTCATCCCCTGAGCACGCGCCACGACACAGGCCTACCTGCCTGTGAAAACATGGTCCGTCAGTCTCATACAAGCCGCACAGTTTCTGGCAAAGGTCATACTCGTGTATCATCTGTTCAAGCTTTGCCCTGACGTTATCCCTGGAAGTAAAAAGGGAAAGCGGGATGGCATCATCCTTCACGTTCCTGTACTCAAACCTGATATATCCTTCGTTATCGGTGAAGCTGTATATGCCCCATCTGAAACCTGTGCGACGCTGAGCCCTGTTGAACAGGGGCTTCTTTGCCTTGATCTCAGCTGATTCAAGAAGAAGGGCTATAAGTTCACTTCCGGTCAGCTCCCAGCTGATGTCAGCAATCATTGAACGCATCTCCATCGCTCTTGATGAAGTATTGTTTGACAGATGAGTGTTTACCCTTTGGAAGAGGTTCCGGCTTTTTCCCACATAGATAATATCGCCTGTTTCATTATAGAAATAGTAGATGCCAGGTTCTTCAGGTATATCAGCAATCTTTGACAGCTCGAGCGCAGGATGCAGCCTGGCTGTCTTGCGTTTTCTGATTATGCTTCCGCTTTTCAGTTCACGGTCTTTCTCAAGAAGCAGTTCCATGAGCTTCACTGTGGCCAGGGCATCACCTGATGCCCGGTGTCTTCCGTTTATTTCAATACCCAGATCCATACAGAGGTTTCCCAGGCTGTAAGACCTGTGACCGGGCAGCAGCTTCCTGCTCAATGCTATTGTGTCGAGCAGAGGCCGTTTGAAAGTATATCCCAGCATACTGAACTCCTGTCTTATGAATGAATAGTCAAACCGTGCATTGTGGGCCACGAAGATCTTACCATCAGTTAACTCAACTATCTTTTTTGCCACCTCAAAGAATCGTGGAGCATCTTCCACCATCTCATTTGTTATGCCGGTAAGGCTGGTGATAAAGTAGGGTATGTTGCGCTCGGGGTTTATGAGGGTGGAAAATTCTTCAATCACCCTTTCACCGTCATGTATGTAAATAGCTATCTCGGTTATCCTTTCCAGCCTCGGGCTTCCTCCGGTGGTCTCTATGTCAACTACTGCGTACAATGCTGAAGATATATCACGAAGATAACTACTTTACACCGTTTTATGTAATTTGATAACTTTGTCTCAATAATTGGTTTGATGGAAATCTACGGCACCTATTATTACTTTGACGGAGCCATTTGTCTTGCCGGAGTTGATACTGAGGAAGCGAATGGTGAACTCTCTTTCTATGAAGTTATTCGTACAAGGAACGGGATACCTGTGTTCTTTGATGATCATATGAAACGCCTTACTGATGGAATTGCCACCAGGTACAGCCTGACTGATGATATTCCGGATGCCGTCAGAAAGGGCTTTGGGCAGCTTGTCAAAGCTGAACGGTTTCCCGAAATAAATGTGAAGGTGAACGTCACTTTTACCGGGCAGGAATATTCACTGGGCATTTACTACATTAAATCCTCATATCCGACCATTGAAATGTACCGCAACGGTGTAGACCTGACCCTTTACAGGGCCGAAAGGTTTGACCCGGGGGTTAAATTGCTGAACAACAGGATGCGCCTGGCTGTCAATGAGGTCATGAAAAAGAGACAGGCTTATGAAGCCCTGCTCGTGAACAATCAGGGATATGTAACAGAGGGCAGCAGATCAAATGTCTTTTTTATGGACAATGCTGATATAGTTTATACCGCACCTGACCCGATGATCCTTAAAGGAATTACACGAAAATATGTAATTGACATTTGCAAAAGAAAGGGTATTAGGGTTGTCTGCGAAGCCATTCGGGCAGACGATATTAAACGTTTTGCCGCTGTCTTTATTACCGGCACATCTCCGATGGTGCTTCCGGCAAGACGTATCGACAATGCTCATTTCAGTGTGAAAAATATGATCATTGAGGAGATCAGAGAAGAATATGAGGAACTTATGAATGAGAGCATCAGAGAATATTTACGGTGCTACAATGCAGATTAATCTGTATATTTACGGCAAAAGCAATAATTATGGCAAGTGTACAAAACCTGAAGAAAGACATAGACTATCTCTTTTTTGAATTCATTTCTGATTGTTTCATGTTCACCAGCCTTCATACAGGAGAAAAGAGGACTGAAGTTCAGAACCTGATCGAGGAGGCTGTCAGCATGCGTAACGAATTCATTCAGAGAGTTAATCACCCTGATGGCAAGGATAACCCGGCACTTGTTAAGGCCTATTATAAATCGGTCAGGAAGGACCTTCTTGAAAAGGTCGACGATTTTTTTGAAAAGTTAAGTGCCATTTCAAAGTCCAAGTGATTTCCCTGCCTTCTTAAGCCTGTTGATACTTAACGATCAATTCACTGCATTTTAGACATCTGCCCTCACCGGAGAGGCCTGTGACAACTGTTTTAAAACCTGAACGCCTGATAACTGTTGAATTACAGTGGGGGCAGACCGTATCAGATCCGTCAGGTGATCCTGACATATTTCCAGTGTAGACGAAATCAAGGTATTCTGAGGCTGCCTTCTTTAGTTCCAGGATAGTGTCTGATGGTGTTGGCGGTTCATGTCTCTTATACATCGGGAAGTAGCGGCTAATATGCAATGGTACGCCAGTTCCTGCATTCCTGGCAATCCATTCAGCCTCATGCCTCATCTCTTCAACCGAATCATTAAGCCCGGGTATTATAAGGGTTGTGATTTCGAGATGTTTCCCTGAAGCAGCCACCTCTTTTACAGATTCAAGCACAGGCCTGAGAGTGGCACCGGTGAATTTCCGGTAAAACTCGTTATTAAAAGACTTAAGATCAATATTAAAGGCGTCAATCAGGTCAATCAACTGCATAAGTGGTTGCCGGTTTACAAAACCGTTCGTAACCATTACGTTTTTCAGGCCTTTGGCGCCTGCCAGCCTTGCGCAGTCAGTTACAAATTCATGCCATATGACCGGTTCATTATAGGTATATGCAATGCCGATATTGTCTTCAGCCTTAACAGCCATGGCAACAAGGTCTCCGGGAGATAACATGTGAGCGGTACGGGTATCACTATTCTGAGATATATGGTAATTCTGGCAGAAATCACATTTGAGGTTGCATCCGTATGAACCTGCAGACAGTATTTTTCTCCCGGGATAAAAGTGATAGAGTGGTTTTTTCTCAATCGGGTCAAGAGCAAAACCGGAAATTAGGCCGTAGGTAATGAGTCTGATGTCGCTCCCCGCGTTTTCCCTTACACCGCACACTCCTCTCTCACCCCGGGAAATAATACATGAATGTGGACAAAGAAGACATCTGAGCTTGTCGTCGCTATGTTTTTCAGACAGCTTCACATTAAAGAGCATTGATCATATAAATTTAATTTTAATTTTGCTATCCATTACTGATTTGCTCAGTATATATTGTTTCCAATAACCATTAAGTAACCGAGATGACCTCCAGAAGATTATTTATTAAGCGTTCAGCCCTTGTGCTTGCCGCAGTGCCTGCGATGAACAATGACCTCTTTGCAGTATCCGGCCCATCCAAAAAGACAGGCCTTGCGCTTTACACTGTTCGTGATGAGATGGATAAAGACCCTGCTGCAACCCTGGCAGCGGTCGCAGCAATAGGTTTTAACTGGGTTGAAGCTGCAAACCATAACAACAGGACATTCTACGGTCTTAAACCAAAGGAATACGGGAAACTGGTGAAAAAGAACGGGATGGAACCGCTAAGCACACATAGCGGTGTAAGACCTGAAAATGAGGATTATATGATCGAGGATACAGCTGAGGCAGGAATGAAATACCTGATTCTTCCTTCGCTGCCTGCCGATTGGAGGAATTCCCTGTCGGATTACCAGAGGACGGCCGATTATTTTAATAAGGTAGGAGAGAAGTGTAAAAAAGCAGGATTGACTTTTGCATTTCACAATCATGAGGTTGAGTTTGAAGAAATAGATGGAAAGGTTCCTTTTGACATCCTTGCGGAGAATACTGATCCAAAACTTGTGACGTTCGAACTCGATCTTGCCTGGATAACCGCAGCTGGCAAAGATCCGGTAGCCTATTTTAAGAAATACCCCGGACGGTTCGAAGTATGGCATTTTAAGGATCTCAGTCCTGAGAAAAAGGATGCCACACTTGGAGAGGGGATCATCGATTTCAAACCCATTGTGGAAAAGGCAAAGCTTGCCGGAATGAAATACTGGTTCATTGAGCAGGATCACTGCCGCACTCACACCCCGATGGAGAGTATTGAAATAAGCCGCAATTATTACCTCGACAACATTCTGAAGTAGGGTCAGAGTGCTGTTCTAAGTGATTTATTCATTGCTGAGGATACCACCGCCTCAAGGAATTTCATACCCCTCACACCTTCATTGATCCCCGGGTAATCAAGCAATGGGTCGTGTTTCCCGTTTTCCCGCACTGCCATTATATTCAATGCAAAATTGCGGTAAAGATTTGCAAAAGCCTCAATGAACCCTTCAGGATGACCTGCCGGAATCCTAAGGTGAAGCGGAGCAGATATGCCCGCTGTGGAAAAAGGGGTAGCACTCCTGTAAATCTGCAGAGGTTTGTCAGACCACATCACTTTTAAGCTGTTCGGGTCCATCTGTCTCCAGCAAAGACTTCCCTTGTCACCGTATACCCTGAGTGACAGGTTATTCTCCTCACCCAGGGCTATCTGGCTGGCCAGGAGTGTGCCGCTGATACCGCTGTTGAACAGCAGGAGTACACTCCCGTCATCGTCAAGCAGCCTGCCTTTCAGAACCGAATGCAGATCTGCAGATAAGGCTACGGTTTCAAGCCCTGTAACATACTCTGCGAGGTTAAATGCATGAGTGCCTATGTCAGCCATGGTTCCTGCTATACCTGCCCTGTGAGGGTCTGCCCTCCACTCTGCCTGCCTGTTACCAGTTGTTTCAACGGGGGAGGAGAGCCATCCCTGGAAATATTCTACAGCTACCTTCCGTATCTCACCTATCTCACCGCCAAGTACCATCTCCCTGGCTTTTTTGATCATAGGATACCCTGTATAGTTGTGAGTCAGGCAGAATAGCTTGCCTGTGCGTTCTACTGTTTCATGAAGGTCGATTGCCTCAGCCACACTCAGGCAAAGAGGCTTGTCGCACAGAACGTTGAAGCCTGCCTCAAGTGCCATCCTGGCAGGCCCGTAATGAAGATGATTTGGGGTGACAATGGCAACAAAATCAGGTCGTTCACCTGCCGGGCGCTGGCTCTCAGCTTTGATCAACTCCTGCCATGTGTCATAGATTCTTTCGTTTGCAAGTCCTTCTTTCAATCCCGTGACTTTTGAAACGGAGGGGTCACTGCTGAAGGCTCCGCTGACAAGGTCGATCATCCCGTCCAACCGTGCTGCCATGCGGTGCACAGGCCCGATGAATGAGCCTTCACCACCACCAATCATACTCATTCTGACTTTCATAACTAATCAGTTTTTATTCCTGTTTCAGTGAGCATAACCTCAATCTTGTTCCTTGAACAGAATTCTTCAACTGCCTCCATAATCGAAGCAGAATGTTCAGGATAGTATGTCCCCAGTTTCAGTACCAATCTCCCTGTTTCAGTGATGAAGATGACTGATAGCGGCATAAGTTCGACACGCTTAAGATTCGCCGCATTATAGATTACCTGTGAGGTTATTATATTCTTTTTCAAAGTAATCTCTTGTTCCGATATGATTATATACCTGTCAGTATAACCCAGTCCTGATGCAATCAGCCAGAACGAGACAGCCAGCAGGAATATTGTTGCTATCCATGATGATGCTGTCGAGGCTTCTGTGCCTCTGATGCTGCTGATAAACCACCCGGTGGCAATAAGACATACAACTCCAAGAGTTATCCTAAGTACCCTGCCGAGCCTCGAGGTCTCATACAGGTCAATATTAAACCTTTTCCCAATCATCACAGTACCTTTTATGCAAGATACCAATTTTTTGATTTATTCGAGGGTTTAAATCTCCTGCCGCCGCTTTGTTTTACAGATGATTTTTTTATTTTTAAAGTCTGTATTGAACACTAACCACCATAATATGAAAGAAGAATTAAGAAAAGTTAGCAGACGTTCATTTGTGGGCACCACTGGTGCTGCACTGGCTGGTCTGACAATCATTCCGAGCAACGTTGTCAGCGGGCTTGGCTACAGGGCACCCAGCGATAAGTTGAATATTGCAGGCATCGGTATTGGAGGTGTTGGCGCTACCAATATCAGAAATGTGGCCGGTTCAGAGAATATTGTTGCTCTCTGCGACGTTGACTGGGGCTATTCAAAGAGAGTATTTGATGCTTATCCTGCAGCGGCGAAATACTGGGACTTCAGGAAGATGTATGATGAGATGGGCAAGTCTATTGACGCTGTTGTCATTGCCACGGCTGACCATACTCATGCCCTCTCTGCAGCACAGGCTATGACCATGGGCAAGCACGTTTATCTTCAGAAACCGCTTACTCACAGTGTCTATGAGTCGAGGCTTCTGACAAAGCTGGCTGCAAAGCACAAGGTCGCCACACAGATGGGTAACCAGGGATCTTCAGGTGAAGGAATTAACCTGATCATGGAATGGTTGCAGAACGGGGAAATAGGAGATGTACGGAAAGTTGAGACTTTCACAAACAGACCCATCTGGCCCCAGGGGCTTAACAGACCTGCAAAAGGTGAGTGGGTTCCCGAAACCCTTAACTGGGATCTCTTCATAGGCCCTGCACCAATGAGACCGTTCCATAGCATCTACACTCCATGGAACTGGAGAGGGTGGTGGGACTTTGGAACTGGGGCGCTTGGAGACATGGCATGCCATATCCTTCATCCTGTATTCAAGGGGCTCAAACTGAAATATCCTACAAGAGTCGAGGGGTCATCAACACTTTTACTGGCAGACTGTGCACCAAATGCCGAAATGGTGAAGATGATATTCCCTGAGAGGCAGGCTCCTAAAGGAGCAAAAATGAAGTACCCCGAGGTAGAGGTTACCTGGTGTGATGGAGGACTCCAACCTGCCAAGCCTGCCGGTTGGCCGGAGGGTAAGGCCTATGATCCGGACGGAGGATGTATCTTCTACGGCTCAAAGGATGTACTGATCTGCGGCTGCTATGGCAGAGACCCGTGGCTTCTCTCAGGCCGTATACCAGTTACACCGAAAACGGAACGACGAGTAGATAATGCCATGAGCGGAGGACATGAGATGGATTGGGTAAGGGCCTGCAAGGAATCACCTGAGTCAAGGTTGATGACCAAATCAGACTTTTCCGAAGCCGGGCCTTTCAACGAAATGGTAGTGATGGGCGTTCTGGCGGTAAGGCTGCAGGGTCTTAACAGAACCCTGACATGGGACGGTGACAAGATGGAGTTCACCAACATCAATGATAATGATACCCTAAAGATCTGCCTTGAAGATCATTTCAGCATTACTGACGGCCATCCCACATTCACCAGCAAATACACTGACCCGATAAACGCAAAACAATTTGCCCGGGAGATGATAAAGCATAATTACAGAGATGGCTGGCAACTTCCTGAAATGCCCCTGTGAATCTGAATAATTTACAAAAACACATAAACTTATAACGTATGAAAATAGTAAACCTGGTACTTGTTATGGTAATAGCTGCCTCTCTTATCTCCTGCGGAACAGGAAAAGGGAAAAAGGCAAAAGTTGAAGATGAAGGATGGGTAACCCTGTTCGATGGCACTTCCACAGAAGGATGGCGCAATTACAACAAACCCACGTTCCCCGAACATGGATGGGAAATAATTGATGGCACTTTGCACTGCATCGGCTCAGGAAAGGGCGAGGCAGGAGGTGGCGGAGGCGACATACTGTATGATAAGAAATTCACAAATTTCCATCTCAAGCTTGAGTGGAGGATTTCTGAAGGAGGAAACAGCGGGATATTCTATCTTGCACAGGAGAGTCCTGATTATGATTTCATCTGGAAGACAGCCCCTGAGATGCAGGTGCTCGACAATGAACGACATCCGGACGCCGAAGCCGGCAAGGAGGGAAACCGCAAAGCAGGAGCTCTTTATGACCTGATCCCCGCTGTGCCACAGAATGCAAAGCCTGCCGGTGAATGGAACTCAGCTGAGATAAAGGTTTACAAAGGTTCTGTATGGCATATCCAGAATGGTGAGACGGTACTTGAATATCATCTCTGGACACCTGACTGGAATGAACTTGTGGCCGGCAGCAAGTTCCCGGGACTTAATCCTGGCTGGGCCAACGTTGCTGCAGAGGGATACATAGGCCTCCAGGATCATGGTGATGATGTTTGGTACAGAAATATTAAAATAAAAGAACTTTAGATTACACCTTCACGATAAAAAAAGGGTGCCTCCGTTATATTTCGAGGCGCCCTTTTTATTTGCGATTTGCGATTTGCGATTGACGATTAAGGATTTTCCATTCGCAAATCGAAAATCGAAAATTGCAAATCTTACACGACCGGGTTACCTTTCAGTCCTATCTCCTCTGCCACCTCTCTCATTCCGGCAATAGTATCTGCTATAAGGTCTTTAAGCTCAACACCCAGATCAGCAGTACCCTTTTCTATTACGCTCCTGTCAACACCGGCGGCAAATTTACGGTCATTCCATTTCTTGAGCACTGACTTTGCTTCCATATCAAGGACGCTTCGTGATGGCCTTACAAGTGCACTTGTAGTGACAAGGCCCGTAAGCTCATCAATAGCAAACAGAGTCTTCTCGAGGAGCGTCTGAGGTCTGACATCAGAACAGATGCCATAGCCGTGGCTTATGACTGCCCTGATATAATCCTCAGGCCACCCCTCTTCTCTCATAATGACTTCAGTCATCCTGCAATGCTGATCGGGATACATCTCATAGTCCAGATCATGAATTAGCCCGATAACACCCCACATTTCCTCATCTTCTCCGTGTTTCCGGGCCATGTGCCGCATCACTGCCTCCACCGAGAGTGCATGCCTGTACAGACTCTCTGACTTGTTGTATTTCCTGAAAAGCTCCAGTCCCTCTTCTCGCGTTGGTTTTGTATTTGACATAATACTAAATATTGTCTATAGCCTTACTTATGATGTGATAATCCTGGCCCAATTCTGAACACTTAATTCTTAATTCTTAACTCTTAATTCTTAATTCATAATTCCAATCCACCCCATCAACCTCCTTTCACTGCCCTTATCATACCCGATTTTCCTCCTGCTGTAATGCGAAGTGTATATATGCCTGCTTTGAGGTTTTGGCAATTGACAGGTATACTGTTTCTGCCTGGTAAAAGTGCTTCAGTCAAAGACAGTACAGTCTTGCCAGATATATCAATCAACTCAATTGCCGAATTCTCTTCGTAGGTTGCATCAATCTCAAGCATAAAGCTGTCAGTGAACGGATTGGGCATAATTCTGACAGTGCTCTCATCTATCTGTGGAAGGCCGATATCGGTTTTAATAAAAGTGGTATAGGCGGTATCATTGCCAGAGTACCCGTCCTCGGGCAGGCGGCTGATAATAGATATTCGATAACTCGTTTCAGGCAGAAGCTTGCAGGTCTGACTGAAAGTTACATTTAATGTATCTCCCGGGTCGATCTTGAGGAAGAATGTCTCATTTACAGCCTGTCCGTCATTAATCCTGTAGGCAAGAGGGAAGCTGGTCAAGGTATTTCTTCCCAGATTGATAACACTGCCTCTGATAGCAACGTTATTCAGGTCAGCACTGGCCGGGGGAGCAAATACTGTGTCAACGTAAAGGTCAGCCTCAAGGAAGGAAATGTCAGGGAATGTTACCTTATCAATCCATACTGCATCCAAACCACCAGAAAGTGAAACGTCCTTTTTATATACCCATTCAAGGTAATGTACTCCGGGATGGAGTATTGCCGTCCTGGTCTCCCAGGGTTTTTCTCCTGACAGATGGATATTAGTGACACTGTCAATCCTGAATAGCAGTGTATCAAAGTCAGCCTCTGATGAGACACGTGTAAAGAATGATATTGTGTCTTTGACCGGATTGTTGACATAAATAGAGAGCACTGTTTCGGTCCTGTCCGGAATGATCGCTGACCTTGCCGACCTTACATTTTCGTATGATGTTGCGGTAGTAATAGTCCATGGGTAATTACTATCCTGTATCCATGGAAAAACATCAAATCTATCGAACTCCCATGTCTCCCTGGTCTTGCCTGTCCTGATTGAGTAAGAATCAGCAGCTTCATATTTTCCGCAGACCAGGTTGATGCCATAGCCGATCTCAGTCCCAGGCACTGCAAGGTCTGAAATAACAGCCTCTAGGGTGAGGACCTTTTCAGCACCAGGACCGAGAATGCCGGTAGCAAGCTGATCTGTCTCAAGTGTAAGCCACGGGGCAGGAGCGATAACCTTAAGCATTCCACTTGTTGGTGATGATCCCTCATTAATGATCCTGACATCGAACCGGACCTTTTCACCTGCATCAGGCAGGTAGTTTGAATTGCCGGTATCCGCATCATCATGAACTGATGATATTATCCTGATATCGGGTGCCAGAATCGTCATGTCTATTCCATAGAGATACTCTTTTCCATTGTCAGCAAGTGTAAGAAGCAGAGAGGCAAGTTCACCATCTTCCACTTCATCTGATATGCTGAAAATGAATGCATTATCAATTATGAACGATTCGCCAGGGGCCAGATCACCGATGGAAATCATTGCCTGTTCAACGGTTATCATTCCTGCAGTAGCTGAGATATCAGCATTAAGGTTTGAAGAGACCACATTTCCCAGGTTTTTGATCGTGACCCTGAGGTTTATCCTTTCGCCATAATCAGGTAATCCATTGTTATTACCCTGTGAGTCATCGAGCACGATGCTTTGTGTTACGAGAAAGGGGCCGGTGACAGAACCGAAATAGAGAGTTTTTCTGAAGGGCAACATATTTTGCCCTGTGACAATCAGCAGGCATGAATCCTTGATGCCATCCGGTATCTCGAGAGAGACATTGCCAGACGGACTTACAAATCTGGCGTCACACAGAGTGTCAAAATCTGTAATTGCTGCATAGGAGAAGGGCTTGGCAAAAAAATTAAGGGAAGGCAGTTCCTGTGGCAGGATATCAGGTACACTTATCTCAAAAGTATCAGGCCTGCCTATCATCGGAGCGAGGGATGGATCTCCTAGAAGAATATAGGTTTCCCAGTAGTATTTTTTTCTGGAACTGGTGCTTGCCGAGACAGCCATATTGCCGGCGAAATTGATCTGTCCCATAGTGTAATACCACTCACCTGGTGCTTCTTCATGAGTGTGAAACAATCTGTCAAATGCTCCTGTTCCTGTATTGTCATAGGTTGCTGAGGTGTCAGGTGTGCCGGGACCGACAGACCAGTAAAAATCATCAGCCCAGAATGAATCATTGGTGCATCCGATAAAACCAACCGCTCCTTTGCCTGGTGCATTTACCATTGCCGAGCCAAAACACGAAGTCACGTTTATCTGTGCTGTGCGGCAGGCATTTGAAATGACAAGCGGGTACATATTATTGTTTGTAAGCCCATTGACGTCTGCTGTTTTTAAAACCGGGTCACTGAAACCGGTTGCCTCCCCGTGCCCCGTATAATTCAGGATGCTCAGTCCCTTGTTAAAAAGCAATTTCAGAGAATCATCCTTCTGCGAGGCATCAGGATAGAGCCAGTGAACAGCATTTAGAGAGGTATCCCTGCTCAGGTATTCATCAAAGAGATACCCTATCTGTCCATTCATGTACTTCTGATAGGTCTGGTCATTGCCTGCCGTTGCCAATGCTCCGGCCCAGAATTTGTTGCCCGAATCGAATGTATAGCTTTCATAGTCTAATATCTTCTGGACCATTCCCTTAAGCTGAGTAGTATCACTTACCGGGAGTCTTCCAATGAACAACTCAGGGATGTAGTCGCCTTCGCCATCAAATTCACCATAATAAAGGTCAGAAACATTTCCTGTACCCCGGGAGGAGGGTATACTGGAAAGATCACCGACAATGAGAAGATACTGCGGGGGATTCCCTGCTGAAACTGCAGATGTATATAATGATGTTATTCTTCTCTTCAGATCATTGTAAACCGTATCAGCAGAACCAGGACCTCTATATAATACTGTGGTTTTAATTCCTTTCATAGTCTTCCATCCTATGAGAGGCTGCAGATGAGTTCTGAAAACAGAATCTGTCACAATGATCATGGTAACCGGTTCATCAGAATAACCAGTGATGTATGCCTCAGAAGCATACCCTCCTTTCTCCCCGGCCGGAGGGAAGGTGCCATCTCCCTTATTCTCTGAAGATGAATGTGTTATACTGACATTCATCGATGTGATCAGATCAACGTATCCTCCTGAGGGGTCGTAGAATGCGGGGTATATGGCTATGTTATAAAGCTCTCTTCCCCTGAATATTCCCTCCCTTGTGATTACTACCGTATCATGAGAGATTATACCTCTGGTTTCATACGTCTTCTTATCCTTTATAACCACTTTCTCGTCAGGAGTCTGGTTCTTTGTTCTGGCAGGCTGTGCAGGATAGATATGGGAGCCCCTGAGACCGTGGTCAGAAAAGAGAACACGCCTTGTTACAACATCCGAGATTTTTACACTGACAACAGCCCCCATGGGCACCTCAATCAAACGACTGTATACTGGCAGCTCAGGCTTTCCTGTTTCACTCGTGTAATGATGTCCGGGCAACGAGATCCTGAAATATTTTCCCGTGGGCTCAGATGCTTTCTTTAGTTCTGGGGCGCTGTTACGATATGAAATGGAGTGGTCACGGACCGTTGACCCGGGCCTCACTTCAGCTCCCGGATTGATCCTATCCCGAACTGAAACCTGTGCCTTTAGCAGACCGGTTGCAGTAACAGCAAAAGCCAGCAGAACTATTGCCCTGTTGATTACCCTCATACCTTCTAAAAGTGAAGCCAAGATAAGTAAAAATAGTCGCAAATAGAATGCCAAAGTCTGACAGTTTGAATTCGAGATGAATTCGTATATTTATCTCTTTAATAAGGGAGATTCTGATGGGAATAAAGAAGGGACTGTTTCTCGTTTTTCTGTTGACCATTTCTACTTCTGCACTCATCTCACAGGTTAACAGGACAGGTGCTCCTGTTGTACGGTGGTTTGATGCCATGGAAACACCTGGTGACATTCACAACTGCTGTGCTACCATGGATAGGAGAGGAGTGATGTATTTTGGCAGTCATGGGAAGGGTATATTAACCTATGACGGGGTTTCATGGGGTTTGGTACATATACCTGGTGGCCGGAGAGTGAATGCAATGGTATCAGATCACCGGGGTGTTATATACGTGGGCATCCCGAATGATTTCGGCCTCCTGCAGCCAAACGACAGGGGCGAACTCTCATATACCTCACTTGCTGAAAGACTGACTGATTCACTTACCAACAAAGAGACAGGCGAGATTTGCTCCATAGCTGCCGACAGCTCAACCGTATATTTTACCGACGGCAGAAGGTTATACCTCTATGATATTGAAGAAGATAAACTCTCATTCATTGATATACATGGGGATCTCAGTAAGGGGAATGTGCGGCGAATGCTCTCATGGGAAGAAGGACGGTTGATTATTGCCGACAACAACGAGGGACTGTTTGAACTGAATCATGGTTTAATAAGCAGGATAACAGGAGGAGACAATGTTAAAAGGGTGGAGTTCCGGGCACTGCTAAAGTATGATACCGAAAACGTGTTAATTGCAACATCAGATTCAGGTATTTATCTCCTGAATCTGAGAACAGGTGATCTGAGAGCTGACTTCCTTACCCCGGAAATGAATTCCATACTTAAAACAGGTTTTGTATCTGATGCGGTAAGGCTACCTGGTAATCGTTTTGCTGTGGGTGTGGCAGGTGGAGAAGGAATCTACATATTCAGCAACGACGGCAGTCTCCTGCAGCAGATCTCTCAGGAGACAACAGGAATTCCTGAGTCGACAATAACTGCCATGTATTGTGACTATCTCTCCAACTCCCATCTCTGGTTCTGTACGATGGGGTATATCAACAGGGCATATGTCTCACTCCCGGTAAATGAATTCATAACAAATTCATCGCTTGGGGTTATCAAAGAGTTTAACGGTAACATTTATGTGAGCCATGATCTCGGACTCTACAGAAGTTTTGTAGATCATGATGACAAGATGCAATTCCTGAAGATGGAAGGGTTCATGAATAAGGTATTTGACCTGATCGGTGTAAAAACTTCTGACTGGGCAGTTCTGATTGCTGCAACCACTAAAGGCCTCTCCCAGATTGATCCTTACGAACAGGTATCTGTAGTGCTTGATCAGGAGAATGTTACTGCTGTAAAAGCTGATACAACAAGGCCTGACCTTTTAATGGTTGGCTCGGGCGATGGCTCGGTGAGAACAATGAGATATCTGAAAGGAGCCTGGAGGGTGGTGAATATCACCGACAGCGATGCCGCCAGAGGCGCAGTGAAAACTATTGAGATCTCGGCAGAAGGGGAGTGGTGGATACTCACTTCCGGACCAGACAACCTCTACCGGATGCAATGTGCCCCATCTGATACAACATTTGTTCTCTATGACGAAAACGGCGGACTGACGAGCGATACACTGTACAATGTAGTTACAGTTGATAACAACCTGTATGTATGCACTGCAAGGGGTCTTTATCTGTATAATCCTTATAATGACTTGTTTGAGAAGGACAATAAACTGGTAGGTGAAGCATTCGGTGATGCCGCGATTTATAATATTCTTAAGACACCGGAGGGAGATATTGTCATTTCAGGCTTTGATTCTCATCATTTCGATGCTCTTGTGACTCCTACCCGGCAAGGGCATGTTGTTTTCAGACGACAGTTTGATTTCCTGCCTGATATAGCAACCTCTGATCTTGAATACATTGATAACCATGTATGGATTGTAAAGGGACGAAATATATATGTGGTTGATAAATCAAAGCTTGGCTACGGGTACGGCTCATTCAGCACTTTCTTCACTACCATAACAGCAGGAACAAAAGTGGTTCTGAAAGATGGACTTTTTTATAATACGTCTGTAAATAAAATAAGAATACCGACGGTCACCCAGCCAGTGGGAGATATGCTCCGGATGAGATATTCCCAGAATAATATATCATTCAATTGGACTACTACGTCGTATGTTTCAGAGGAAATGACGGAATACCGGCACAGGCTTGATGGGTTTGATAAGGAGTGGTCAAAGTGGGAGAACCGAAATTTCAGGGAGTTTACCAACCTTCCGTGGGGAGATTATACATTCAGGCTGAGGGCAAAGACCAGCACCGGCCTGGAGAGCGAGGAGGCTGTCTTCAGCTTCTCTATCCGGAAACCATTTTATGTTACTTCAGGAGCTATTCTATTCTATTTATTACTCGGTATATTGCTTGTTTTCATATTGGTCAGGTATATCACCGGCAGACTTAGAAATTCAAATATTCTTCTTGAACAACTCGCACAGCAGAAGACAGCCGAGGTAATCCGCCAGAGAGATGCAATGGAGGCCAGCGTCAGCTATGCCAGCTATGTTCAGAGAGTCTTGCTGCCATCAGAGAGGATTCTGGCAGATCATACTCCAAACTACTTCATCCTCTTTAAACCCCGTGATGTTGTTTCTGGTGACTTCTACTGGATGGCCCGTAAGGAGGAGAGACTCTTTATTGTGGCCGCTGATTGCACAGGACATGGCATACCGGGTGCATTTATGAGTCTCCTGGGTATCTCATTTCTCAATGAGATAATTAACAAGCCGGCATACAAAAACGCAAGTCACATACTCAATGAACTTCGAAGTCTTGTCATTGATTCACTTAAACAGAAAGGTGAGTCGGAAGAGAGGAAGGATGGCATGGACATGGCTATACTTGTATTTGATTTTTCAAAACGAACGGTCGAATTTTCCGGAGCATTTAACCCATGCATCAAGGTTAGACGCATGAATGCAGAGGAGGTTGATAAATGGGAGAAAGGTGAATTTGATAAGAGCGAAGGATCGATGGCAAACGGGAGATATCTGTTGGAAACGGTTTAATCGGTGTTTCATCAAAGATGAAGCAGGATTTCACACAGCATGAGTGGGCAATGGACAGGGATACATCATATTACATCTTCACCGACGGTTATATAGATCAGTTCAATGGCACAACAGGACGTAAGTTCATGAAGATGAACTTTAAGAAACTTATCCTTGAGGTACAGGACTACCCGATGAAGAAGCAGATGGAGATATTCGATGAGCGTCTTAAAAGCTGGATGGGCTCATCACAGCAGGTTGATGATATTCTTGTTATGGGTATTAAGATTGACTAGAATTTCTGCCGGAAGTCTCAAATTCATTGCTAAGACTGTAAAAGAGACCCTTTTCACTGCCCTCATATCTTAATATTCCGCAAAGTATGAAATCGCTTATAATCTTTTCTGCGCTCTTGCCGTTTAACCCCGCAAGTCTCCGGAACTCTGCAACGGTAATTTTACCGTTCTCCCTGAGATGATGCAATAAAAGCTTTTCCTTTTCATCAAACCTTAATAGCAATCCGCGTGAACTGCTGCTCCTCCGCCATACCTGCAGCAGAACCCTGTCAGCAAGGAAATTCTGATCACGTTGCCTGAAATAAGCCCTCCACTTCCCTTCTTCATTCTTTGCCCTGACAGGTATGATGATGCTTTTGGGGACATCAACCTCCAGAATACTTTTTCCATTAATGGTGTGATTTCTGATTGCCAGCTTTACCTCAGGATTGCAGTATAATCTGGCTGCAGCATCTATCATATAATACTCTTCGTCTGATCTTACTCCGGCAAGTGAACCGTTATCCCTGACACCGATTAACAACTTTCCTCCCTCGCTGTTTGAGAAGGCAGAGAGCGAACGTGCTATCTTATGAGGATCAGAAATGCAATACTTGAAATCGAGATTCATGCCTTCCCCCTGTAAGATAAGGTTATGAATATAACGTCCCATTCACTCTCTGTTTTTATGCTATCCGGCACTATCTCCAAGATAATATAAAATATTTGTATATTGGCTCAGAGATAGTGATAATAAATAAACTCAAAACTTACATTTATTCTGATGAGAAGAAGAACATTTCTGAGGTCAGGTCTTGCCGGCGCGGCAGGACTGGCAACCATAAGTCAGACTGCTCTTGCTGGCAATAACGGGGCCAGTCAGGAGATAATTTACAGAACGCTCGGCAAGACAGGGTTGAGAGTTCCTGTGGTGAGTTTCGGGGTTATGAGATCTGATAACAATGCTCTTGTGAAGGCGGCTTATGATGGTGGTATGAGAATGTTTGACACGGCGCATGGCTACATGAACGGAAGGAATGAAGAGATGCTTGGCAGCTTTTTTACTTCTCTTCCGCGTGACTCATTCATTTTGGCAACAAAGGTGAAACCAGCCGGCGTTGATTCACGCACGGGACTCCCGTCAAAGGAGACAACTGCAGAAGATTTCCTGAAGAAATTTGAATTGAGTCTCACAAGACTGAAGATGGAGTATGTCGATATCCTTTATATGCACGCTGTCGACAGTGCTGAGATGGTCAGACACAAAGAGATAACAGGCGTAATGCTTGACCTTAAAAAGCAGGGAAAGGTAAGGTATATTGGGATTTCGACTCATAAGAATGAACCTCTTGTGATAAGGACAATGGTTGAGGAGGGCATCTGGGATGTGGTTCTTACAGCCTATAATTTCAACCTCGCACACCTTGACGATCTCAACCTGGCGCTGGAATCAGCCGGCAAAGCCGGCCTGGGAGTGGTGGCTATGAAGACCATGGCAGGCGGTTTCCTTGACAAGGAGAAGACAAAGGCTGTCAACCCGGTGGCAGCACTCAAATGGGCTCTCTCAAACCCCAATATCCATACTACAATACCAGGTATAACCACATTTGACCAGGTGAATACTGACCTGAAGATTCTTGCTGATATCACACTCACGGCTGCTGAAGAGAGTGACCTTGTTGCTGCTGCTGCTTCAGGCGGCCTCTACTGTAATGCCTGTCAGAATTGTATTAAGGGATGCCCGGCCAACCTCCCTATCCCTGAGATGATGCGGGCATACATGTACGCCTACGGATACGGAAACCTGGCAATGGCCTCTGATCTGCTCAGAGAATCAGATGCCACTGCCGGTGCATGTGAATTGTGTGAAACATGTAAGGCTGAATGTATCAAAGGATTTGATCTGAAGGGAAAGATAACCGATATCTCAAGACTGAAGAGTGTTCCTTACGACCTTATTGCATAATTAAAAAAGCTGGTAGTTGATGAGACATCTGACAATATTCCTCTTCATCGTCCTTTCGGTAGCTACTCTCAGTGGTCAGCAGGAAATGTTTCCTGCTCTGAAAGGTTATAAGCAGGTAAGCGATTATCCGGTTTACACCCCTGACGACCTGTGGGATTATATCAACGGTGCAGCAGATGCCTACCTTGCACTGGGTTTTGAAGACCTTCATATTACAGAATACATAAAGGGCAAACAATCATTGAAGGCTGAGATTTATTCGTTTGGCGATGAGGCTACTGCATTTGGCATCTATTCGCTTGAACGGTCTCCTGCCTATAATTTTATTAAAACAGGAGTGCAGGGTTATGCTGAAGATGGTGTGGTAAACTTTTACAAAGGCCGCTATTATGTAAAGATAATGACTCATTCAGGCTCAAAGAAAGCTGCTGAGGCAATGAGAACCTTGGCTGAAATGATCGCTGAAAGGATTGAGGGTGATAATGAGTTTCCTGCATTATTGAAACTCTTCCCGGCCCAGGGTCTGATAGCAAACCAGGAGACATATATTATGGAGGGTGTGCTGGGGCATGATTTCCTGCATGATGCTTTCAGGGCTTCCTATGAGCTTGATAATGACAGGTTTGAGATATATCTCTTCAATAGTAAAGACAGTGATAGTATTATCGATATGGTGCAGAAACTTGCCGGAGAGGCCT
>JALOMO010000107.1 GCA_025455395.1 Bacteroidales bacterium | reverse complement strand
GTCAAAAAAACATCCCGAAGGGATGAATGTCAATACCGCCTCATACATTGCCAGTCAACAGGATGTCAAAAAAACATCCCGAAGGGATGAATGTCAATAGCCCCGCATGCAATGCGGGGTAAAATGATGAGAAAAAAATCAACCACGAAGTGGTTGAATAAAATCATAAATCATACCTCTCATCATACTGAATACCAAATTCTTTAAGTAATGCCTGATACTCCTCCCTTCCAGAAACCTTAATGTGATGCACTTCCTGATTTCGAACATAAGCAATCAGATTCTCCTTTGCCGAAATGTCATAGGTAAATGCCCCATACCCATCCTGCCAACAGGTAAATCCGGGAAACAGCTTCTCCTTCCTGATATGTACAGTGGTCGCCACCTTAATGTCTTTCACAAGCGACGCCAGAGCGACAGTCGGATGAAGATGGGTGACAATGTGAACATGATCTTCAATACCGCCGACCTGGTAGAGGTGGCAGTTCTTGTTCTTTATTATACCTGCAATATACCGGTATAATTCCGCGCGTCCGGTGGACTTTAGTTGAGGCAGCCAACCATAGGTGGCAAAAACAATTTGATACAGGATTTGTGTATATGTGCTCATAATATGTATTTTATTCAACCCTTTCAGGGTTGTTGTTCCTACGTCACATTACCACCGGTTGCACCGGTGGCTATTAATATTCAATCCTTCGGATTGATCTTTTCGCTGTTTATATCATCCTACTTTCGCCTTTCTCCTTTTGCCTTTCACCTTATCTCGGAGCCCTCCGGTTGCACCGGTGGCTATTGATATTCAATCCTTCGGATTGTTCTGTTCTCTGCTTTTATTCCCTCCATGCTCCATGCTCCTTGCTCATGGCTCCTTGCCCCATGCCCCACTGACGCTTCCGCCAGCTGGCGGATCGGTCAGTGCCTTCGGTCTTCTGCCTTCGGCTTGCTCCTTGCTTCCAACAGGGACAGACCACCCCCTCCGCCATTCGGCGGAGACCCCTCCT
This sequence comes from Bacteroidales bacterium, assembly GCA_025455395.1. Lineage (GTDB taxonomy): Bacteria > Bacteroidota > Bacteroidia > Bacteroidales > VadinHA17 > SR-FBR-E99. The sequence continues at coordinate 9,614 of JALOMO010000107.1, read as the reverse complement.
CACTGAGGAGGGGAAATCCTCAATTAAAATAATCCTACTTGCTTCCTGCTCCTTGCTCCATGCCTTGTCCTACGAAGCCTTGGCAAAGTAGGACTCCTTGCTCCATGCAAATGAGCCATCCAGAGCCCGGACATTAATTGAAAAGCAGTTCAGAATAAAAGCAGCAAGACAATAATAAAGATATAAAACTTTCTCTATTTTTACAATATGACCAGTAGAAATGACAACGCCAGTTTTACCATCATTTCCGGAGGAGGAAGCGGACTTGGTATGGCTCTGGCAAAAGAAGCAGCTGAGCGCGGCAGAAAGGTGATAATTCTCGGCCGTGACGAAGGCAAACTAGTACATGCTGCCGAGCGGATAAAAGATATTGCCCCGGACGGAATCATCATTCCTTTCCGCTGTGATATTACTATCCAGGAAGATGTGGATATACTCTGCGGCTTCATCAAAGAAAACGGATATAATGTTGATTTTCTGTTCAATAACGCAGGAACAGGATTATTCGGTGACGCCTCCGGCAACCGATCTCCGAGAGTCGAGGAGATACTGGGATCGAATCTGACAGGCATGATCCTCCTGACCTCAGCCCTGCTTGGCATCACCCCAAAAGAAAGAGCCATTACCATAGTAAACATAATGTCAACATCTGCCCTTATCGGAAGGGCGACCGAAACTGTCTACTGTGCTGCCAAATGGGGGGCCCGGGGGTTCACCGAAGCACTGCGTGCCGAACTGAAAGGGACAACCCGGAGGGTGGTGGCAGTATATCCTGGAGGGATGAAGACTCCCTTCTGGGCTGAGGCAGAAGGAAAGGACTTATCTGACTTTATGGATCCGGCCGATGTTGCCGGAGAGATTGCTCATGCTGTCTTCACCACAAAGAGGATGCTGGTTACCGATCTGACAATCAACAGGCCTTAGGAGAGTCTCTCCCTGTAATCATTGTAACCGAAGGCGCGGATCAGCCTGAATTGCTGATCTTTAGACCATATGCCTATTGAGGGGTGAGGCACGCCGTTAAAGGTGGTTGTCTTAACCATTGTATAGTGGATCATATCCCAGAAGACGACCCTGTCACCCGGAATAAGCTCACGGTGAAACGACCAGTCACCCATAACGTCTCCCGAGAGACATGAGTTGCCTCCCATGCGATATATCGGCTTACCTACAACGGGCTCGAAAGCACCCATTATGACAGGCTTATAGGGCATCTCAAGGCAATCAGGCATATGTGCAGTGAATGAGACGTCAAGTATGGCTGTTTTTATGCCGTCGCGAATAATAATATCCTCGACTGTTGAAACAAGTTCACCTGTCTCCCAGGCAAAGGCACTGCCTGGTTCAAGAATGATGTGTATCCCGTGTTTTGCTTTGAAGCTGCGTAAAATGCCCACAAGGTGGTCAATGTCATAACCTTTGCGTGTAATCAGATGCCCTCCTCCCATGTTCAGCCACTTCAGCTTTGGGAAAAGGTGTCCGAATTTACTCTCCACAACATTCAGAACTTTCTCAAGTGTGAATGAGTCAGACTCAAAGAGCACATGAAAATGCAGGCCTTCAACTCCTTCAGGTAATCCTCCGGCAAGTTGGGAGGCAGTGACACCCAACCTTGACCCGGGAGAGCATGGGTTATATATCCCATGAGCAATCTCAGAGTACTCAGGATTGATTCTCAGCCCGGGAGAAATATGCTTACCCTCTTTTCTGAGGACAGGGGCATACTTTTCATACTGAGCCAGTGAATTGAAGGTTATGTGAGAACTGTAGCGAAGTATCATGCCAAACTCCTCCCTGCGATAGGCGGGAGAGTATGTGTGAGCTTTGGCACCCATCTCCTCGTAGCATAGCCGTGCCTCATGAATGGAACTTGCTGCTGCTCCTGAAATATACTCGCGTACAACAGGGAAGACAGACCACATTGCAAAACCCTTGAAAGCAAGTATTATCTCTGCTCCGGAATCGTGAGAAACCCGTTTTATAAGCTCAAGATTGCGACGAAGGCGCTCTTCGTCAATCACATAGCATGGCGAAGGGATCACAGAATAGTCGATCATCTCAGACCTCCAGATCTATGTCAAATTGCTCATGCCATGGCAGTCCGAGCCTGTTCAGTTCAGCCATGAAGGGGTCAGGGTCAAACTGTTCCACATTCCATACCCCAGGCTTCTTCCAGATGCCTTTCAAATACATCATTGCACCGATGGCAGCGGGAACACCTGTGGTGTAACTTACACCCTGGGTGCCGGTCTCCCTGTAGGCCTCCTCGTGACTACAGTTGTTCCAGATGTAGTATGTTCGCTCTTTCCCCTCCTTAGAGAGGCCTTTGATACGGCAACCGATTGAGGTCCAACCCTTATAATTCTCTCCCAGCTCGCCCGGATCGGGCAACACTGCCTTGAGGAATTGAATCGGGACTATCTCGACTCCGTTATATATTATCGGGTCTATGCGCGCCATACCTATGTTCTGTATCACTCTCAGGTGAGTAAGATACTCCTGTCCGAAAGTCATCCAGAAACGTGCCCTCCTGATTGTGGGAAAGTTCCTGACGAGTGATTCGAGCTCTTCATGGTATATGACGTACGATTCCTTTGGCCCGATACCCGGATATGTAAGCGGTTTGTGTATCTCATGCGGTTCGGTAATCACCCATCTACCGTTATCCCAGTATTTGCCTTTCTGAGTGACCTCGCGAATGTTGATCTCAGGATTGAAGTTAGTGGCAAAGGGTTTACCGTGGTCGCCCGCATTGCAGTCTACAATATCCAGGTAATGTATCTCTTTGAAATGATGCTTTGCAGCGTGTGCAGTAAATATGCTGGTTACTCCCGGATCAAATCCGCAACCAAGTATCGCCGTGAGACCTGCTTTGCGGTACCGGTCTTCATAGGCCCACTGCCACGAATATTCAAACCTGGCCTCCTCAGGAGGCTCATAGTTAGCTGTGTCAAGATATGCAACGCCAGTCTCAAGGCAGGCGTCCATTATATGCAGATCCTGGTAGGGCAGGGCGACATTTACAACAATATCGGGATTGAATGATCTGATAAGTTGAACAAGTTCAGGCACATTGTCAGCATCAACCTGTGCTGTCTTAACCCTGTTGCCTCCAATTTTGCTGGCAATGGCATCACACTTCGATTTTGTCCTGCTGGCGAGCATAATTTCAGTGAAGACATCCGGAAGGGTTGCCATCTTGCTGACAACCACCGTTCCGACACCACCCGCGCCTATGACTAAAACTTTTCCCATCACTGATTATTTAATAGGTCAGGTGCAAAGGTAATTTTTTTGCGACATTTTTTTTTCTGCAACGAGAAAGGGTAACCATAAAAGTTATATTTTTGCAGGCATATCAATACTATTGTCTAAATATGGACGATTATCACGCGAGCTGTTATTTTAAATTCGTTCTGCTGAGGTAAATTGGCGACAAATATCTCCGTGGAGCAAAAAAAGGAGGTATTAGAATGATTACATACTGGCAGATGATCCCCAACGGGCTCCTTCCGTTAAACTCTTTCGAAAAAAACTGTATTGTAAATGTCACTGACCCCACTCCTTCGGAGTTGGGGATACTCAAATCCACCCTCAAGATTCCTGACGATTTTCTGGCCGATATCCTTGACGTTGACGAGCGATCAAGGATGGAGATTGAAGACGACATGCTCCTGATGATCTACCGTATACCATACCAGAATCAGTCAAACGGGTTTCCTTTCACAACAATACCACTTGGGCTTGTTCTGGCAAAAGAGAATCTTGTCATCATCTGCCACAGGAACAACGAGGTACTTGACGACTTTTTCAGCCGCAGCGGGAAAGGTATTACCATTGAGAATAAGATAGACCTTATCCTTCATCTCTTTCTGAGAACCACGATGTTCTATCACCGTTATCTGAAGCAGATCAATAACCAGACTGCGATGATAGAACAGGATCTTGAGAAGTCAACAAGGAACAAGGAGCTTCACCGCCTTCTGAAAATGGAGAAGTGTCTTGTATATTTCACTACATCTCTGAGATCAAACGAGATGATGATGATAAAACTGAAGAACTCAAAGTGGATACGTGACTATGAGTTCTCATCCGATCTCCTCGAGGAGGCAGCCATTGAGAACAGGCAGGCTATTGAGATGGCAAAGATATACAGTGATATCCAGAGCGGCATGATGGATGCATTTGCCTCTGTTATATCAAACAACCTGAATATTGTGATGAAGTCTCTTACAATTATTACTATAATACTGATGATACCCACCCTCATTGCAAGCTTCTACGGGATGAACGTTCCCAACAGGATGGAGGGGAGCCGGAATGCTTTCTGGTTTATTCTCGGCGGATCAGCACTTCTTTCAACAATAGGAGCCCTTCTTATAAGGCGAAAGAAATGGATGTAAATGACAAGTAAATAGTACCCTGCCCCCACCGAATGAGGCAAATAAATTTCAAAGCGATTCTTAAGATTGTAGGTCTTATCCTGATAATCACATCAGCATCGTTTTTATTTTGCATTCCGGTTGCAGTAGTTTACAATGAAGCTATAATGCCTTTTATTCTTTCGTCAGCAGTCACACTGTTCCCGGGGCTGATACTCTATTTTCTTATCCGTTATTCAATAAATGAAAAAGTAGGTACCCGTGATGGTTACCTGAGCGTTACCCTGGCATGGGTTACACTTGTGCTGTGTGGAACCCTCCCATACCTGTTCAGCGGTATTATTACTGATTTTATCAGGGCATTGTTTGAATCAACCAGCGGATATACAACAACAGGGGCATCGATAATTGCAGATGTTGAGTCGGTGCCAAGGTCGATACTTTTCTGGAGGAGTTTTACCCACTGGATCGGAGGTATAGGCATCATTCTTCTTGTGATAATTGTACTTCCCACGCTTAAGATCGGTGGTTACAACCTCTTCTCTCTTGAGTCGTCACTCAAGCAAAAGATACTTCCCAAGACGAAGTCTATTGCAATTACTTTTCTGATGATTTACCTGGCAATCAGTGCTGCAGAGTTTATATTTCTGCTTATTGGCGGTTTAGGAGTCTTTGAGGGTCTGTGCATTACATTCGGTACTGTTGCCACAGGAGGATTTTCAGTAAGAAACACCAGTCTTGCTGATTTCTCTCCCTTCCTTCAATATGTTGTCGCAATATTCATGTTCCTTTCAGCTTCCAGTTATTTTCTCTATTTCTTCCTGATAAAGAAGGAATTCAGGAAAATCAGGGAAAATGAAGAACTCTGGTTCTACATCTTTTTCGTGACTGCCTCAGTGGTTTTCGTGACATTGACTCTTTATTTTGGTACAAGCAGAGACTTCGGTACATCCATCAGGCACTCCTTTTTCCAGGTAATTGCACAGATTACTACAACCGGATTTGCCACAACCGATTATATGGCATGGCCAGCAATAGGGTGGTTTTTTATGTTCCTTCTTCTTTTTGCAGGAGGATCAACCGGATCGTCAACAGGTGGTATAAAGATGGCAAGGCATCTGATTGCTTTGAAGAATATGAAATTTGTGTTCCGCAGGCTGCAGCATCCAAATGCAATCTTTCCAATAAAGCTCAACAACAGGATAGTGCCTGAGAACATCAACATAATGATGCTCCTCTTCATTTTCATTTTTCTTGTTGTTTTTCTTGCCGGCGCGCTCCTTATGATGATAACCGGCATTCCCGTCAATGAGGCCGCAGCAGCTAGTGTATCGGCCATGTCAAATGTTGGTCCCGGCCTGGGGTCAGCAGGCAACATGGGTAACTATACTTCATTTAACGATGCAGCCCTTGTTATTATGTCCTTTCTTATGCTTATCGGACGTCTTGAGATCTTTACGATACTGGCTTTGTTCACAAGGTCATTCTGGAATACCTGATCTTCCTTTTATTGATTCAGATATTTGCGGATCTTTTCCAGGTTGGCCGGGGTGCCGCAATCGAACCAGTAGCCTTCATCGTGAGGGTAAGTCATTATTTTATTCTCACGTGCCAGCATAAGATAAAGTGAAGTAAGAGAGTAAATTCCCTCCGGCATTTTGTTAAATATTGAGGGTGACAGCACCTGGATGCTGGAGAAGCCCGTTTCACTGAGGCCGCTGCTGCTTCCCTTTGTTGTAATCTCTTCCTTTGTTGCAACATTGCGCCATCCACACATTCTTCCGTTCTTATCAACGAGGAGGAACCTGGTGCCGGGTCGGTGTCTGGTTGCAAGTGTAGCCAGTGCTCCGGACGCCACGTGCTTATTGTACATCTCTCTGAGGTCGAGATCAGTAAAAATATCTACGCTGTAACAGATAAATGGTTCATCTGTAAAAAACGGCCGTGCTTTAAGAAGTCCTCCTGCTGTGTCAAGAAGTTCGCCAGTCTCATCTGAGACAGTAATCTTAAACCCAATTCTACGAAGCTTCTCTATCTCCTCCATCATCATGTCCGGATGATGGTGAATATTTACGATCAGGTCGTCAAAGCCGTATGATGTGAGTTTCTCACAAGCCAGTCTCAGAGCGCTTTTGCCGCTTATCTCAACGAGTGCCTTTGGCCGTTCCCTGCTTATTTCACCCAGACGCGTGCCAAGTCCGGCTGCAAAGATCATTGCCTTCATGCGATTCAGAGCTCCCTGTGATTCACTGTTACACCCACTCCCGGCATCGCTGTAAGCATGGCAGCAACCCTTGTGGCACACCAGACTGAGCGGTGTCTGCCTCCAACACATCCGAAGGCAACATTTAATTCAGACACTCCTTTGCCCCGTATCATAGGCAATGAGTTACGGATTATGCTTGCGCAATCACCTGCAAAAGCAACGGCCTCCTCATCGTTATTAAAGAACTCGGTCAGTTCGTGGTCCTTCCCGGTGAGATCAACAAGATCAGGCATTGAGGCAGGGTTACGCAGTCCGCGGCAGTCGAAGACAAAACCACCGCCGTTATCATAGGTAAGAGTCTTTCCCTTCACATATGAGAAGCTCTCGATGTTTATCTGCAGAAGATTCTGATAATGTGCAAGGATCCGGTATTTTCTCTGTGCCGGTACAGCCGCAGAGGCTTTCTTCAGTTCCGGAAGGTCTATTTTGACCTGGTCCCCCGCCAGCAGCTCATTCATTAGCTCCACTGCAGGGACAATACTTTCAGTAAAGGTAGGCTTATTCTCATGCAGACCCCTGTAACCGAAGGCCCCCAATGCCTGCATAAGTCTGACAAGAGTGAAGGCACCGGAATATCTGGCCAGTGACTCTCTTGATCTCCCTGTTGCCAGGGCAAAGAGGTCAAGATGCTGCTCAAGCGTCTTCCTTCGGATGTTCTCCGGTATATAAGCCTTGGCATCATACACCAGAGAGGCTATATCATACTGTGGAGCCCCAAGCCGGCCTCCCTGGTAATCAATATACCATGGTTTGCCGTCTCTGATCATAATGTTTGCTGTCTGGAAATCGCGGAAGAGAAAATATTCCTGCCCTGCCTCAAGTAGGAACCGTGTAAGTGCCTCAAAGTCCCTTTCAAGCTTCGTCTCATTAAACGGAGCAGCTATAAGCTTCAGGAACATGTACTTGTAATAGTTCAAATCCCAAACGATACTCTGTCTGTCAAAACTGCGATGGGGATAACACAGAGACAGGTCAAGACCCTTGATGCCCTCAGTCTGTATAAGCACAAGATCAGAAGCAATAGTAAGGAACAGGGATTCAGTCTCTTCATTGAATCTCTCTTCGTCTGACCGTTGAGCCAGCCAGGTAAAAAGATTTGTGTCACCCAGGTCTTCAAGAAAATAGACCTTCTCTTCCGGGTAGTAGACATATATCTCAGGTACAGGCAGGCCTTTTGACCTGAAATGATTTGTAAAACCAACAAAGGCATCATTCTCTTCACGCCCGGGGTTGTAAGCACCTATCACGTGCTCTCCACGGCTATGAAGCCTGAAATATATTCTGTCAGACCCTGATCGCGGCAGTCGCGTTATTATCTCGGGTGCCGTGCCGCTCCATTTAAGAAACGCACTCTCAACCGTTGTCCTTACATCCATGTCAGAACCGGATATTTATTTTCCTGCGGTAAAGAATATATCCAAAGGCCCAGATAAACACTACCTGCATTAGTGCAAACATGAGGCTGGCAATCTTCTGCTCCTCGAAGAGCGGGCTGCATATGTTGGTGAAAATCCATTTGTATAATGTTATCTCCCCTATCTTGACAGCGAGCATTGTCTTTGTCCAGATACCGGCAAGGAGATATGTAAAGAGCGGATTGGTTCCGAAAGTATTGAAGAATCCCGTCCATCCTTTAAGCCCCCATACATCGACAATCATAAAGAGCAGTGCCAGCAACATCATCCCGATGCCACCTGCATAGAGCACGTATGAGCTTGTCCATAGCGGTTTATTGATCGGGAAGGCCTCTCCCCACAGCAAACCGGCTCCTGTAAGCAATGCACCAGCGAGGGCCAGCCAGCCTACCGTTTTCCATGAGTTGCCAAAGCTGCCAATAATTGTGCCCGCCATGAAACCAAGCAGCACAGTGCCCACTGCCGGAATTGTACTCAGTAGCCCTTCCGGATCAAAAGGTAACCCGAATCCCTTGTAAAGATGATTCTCTCCTATAAGAGCCTTGTCAACTGTCACCGCAAGGTTTCCTTCAAGAGAGTAGGGATCGGCTCCTCCCAGGAAGTACATCAGGGCCCAGTAGCCCAGCAGAATAATAGCAGTAGTGATCCAGATGTAATTGCGTTTGACAAGTAGTATTGTGATGGCACCTAGCCCGTAAGCGAGCGCTATCCTCTGAAGTACGCCCATTATGCGCAGACTGCTATAGTCACGATCAATAAAGTGGGGAAAGATGTTAAGGAAGAGCCCTGCAGCAAAAATCAGTGCAACCCTCCGCAGAATCCTGAAAAGTGACGGGGCAGAAAACTCAAAATTATATTTCTTAAGCGAATAAAACATTGCCACCCCTGCTATGAAGAGGAAGGAGGGAAAGACAAGATCTGTTGGTGTGCAGCCATGCCATGATGCATGCCTGAGAGGAGCAAACACATGACTCCATGTGCCCGGTGTATTTACAATGATCATAAAAGCCACTGTCATACCCCTGTATACATCAAGAGACATCAGTCTTGCCGACTGACCCTTCACGGAACTTTTTGAACCTGCCATAGTCTGTTTATTAACATGGTAAAAATAGCAAATTGGAGCTAATCATAAAGGAAAAAAGAATTAAGAAAAGTGCTATTTTTGGTTGGCATCAAAAGCCCTGGTAAAATGAAAAAGTCATTCTTTCTGTTACTGTTGTCAACCTTGTTGATTTGCCTTCCGCTACAAGCCATTGCCGTCGGCGAAAATCCTCTGCCATGGCTCGGTTATCTCAATGACAGAAGGGTTGACAGCTTACTTAATACACTTACTGTCAGGGAAATGATTGCGCAGATTGTATGGGTGCCGGCATGGGCGGGAAGCAAAAACGATAATTACACTGAAGTAGAAGAGCTGGTTAAGAAGCATGGAATTGGCGGGGTAATCTTCTTTGAGGGAGAACTTGAACGGCAGGCTGACTTCACAAAGCGTATCAGTTCTGTTTCGAAGTTGCCGCTTATTTTTGTTATGGATGCTGAATGGGGTAC
>JALOMO010000106.1 GCA_025455395.1 Bacteroidales bacterium | reverse complement strand
GACCATATCAGAAAACAAGGAGCGCAGGGAATTGAATACCAGCTCACAACCTCAGATGAGGTATTATTCACTGGGCATTAATGCGTCATTCTGACAACAGGAACGATTGAAATTCAACTGAAATTGAAAAAATAAGAGACGATGAAAAATATGACAAAATACTTGGTCGTTCTAATGGTTGGTCTGACCGTCATCTCATGCGAAGACTTTCTCCAGCCGATAGACGATAAGCCCGTGACAGATCAGATGATGATGGCTGATCCGGCATTCATGGAGGGGCTCCTGTTGCACGCATACAAGGCTCTTCCGAACGAGTATGATTATGACAGCGAGGCAGCGACAGACAATGCTGTCACCAATGTAAAGACACTTGATTACCTGATAATCAACAGCGGTGCATGGAGCTCTGAATACACTCCATTCGATACCTATGATGATTATTTCGGAGAGATTTATTATATAAACAAGTTTCTTGAAAATTACCTGAAAGTGAACTGGTCAGATGACCCGCGGATACTTCCGGCTGAAAATCTTGCTACTGCTGAGGGTCACAAGAAGCGGCTCAAGGGTGAGGCATATGGAATGAGGGCATTTTATGAATTCTTGCTGTTACAGACCACTTCCGGCATTGGACCTGACAACGGGCTGCTTGGTTTCCCGATCGTTACCGATGTAGAAACCATGGATGGTAATTACAAGCTGCCGCGTAATACTTTTGCGCAGTGCGTTCAACAGATAATTAATGACTGTGATACAGCACTCAAAACACTCCCGTTACGGTATGTGGATATTGCCGGCAATACTGTACATAATAAGACAATGGGGGTAAGATTCCTTGACCGTATTGATGCACGTGGAGTTCTTTGCATTAAGGCACAGACACTTCTTCTGGCAGCAAGCCCTGCGTTCAACCCTACCAATGACCTCTCTAAATGGGAGGCAGCAGCTGTGGCTGCAGCACAACTCATAAACGATGTCAATGCTGTTCTTCCCTCCGCTGGCAGAACCTTCTACAAGCTGGCCACGGCAACAACATACAATAATGATGTTATCTGGGCGAATTCCAGGACCAACAGGAATGACTGGGAACAGGAAAACTATCCTCCGTCACTCAATGGTGAAGGTCGAATCAATCCCAGCCAGAATCTTGTCGATGCTTTCCCCATGGCAACAGGTTATCCGATCGGATCAGCCCCTACATATGACCCGTTAAATCCTTATGCAGGTCGCGATCTGCGCTTTTATGAATATATCCTGGCGGATGGTCAGACAATGATCAACCCGGTAAATACATATGTCGGATCAGGTCCGGATGGCCTCAACAGTCTTCTTACCTCAACCCGCACCGGCTATTATATGAAGAAGTTTATGGATGTTACAGCCAAGTACAACCCGGCTACTAATTCCTGGAGTACGGCAGCCCGCGCGTATGTTAATTTCAGGTATACGCAGATGTTTCTGAATTTTGCTGAGGCTGCCAATGAAGCATGGGGTCCGACAGGTGCCACCGGATTCGCCTACACAGCCCGGGATATACTCGCAAAAATAAGGACAAGGGCTGGTATACCAGCTTCCGATCCATATCTGCTTACAGATGTAGGGTCTGACCAGACACTCTTCAGAGACCTGGTGCGTAATGAACGACGTCTCGAACTATGCTTTGAAGGCTCACGCTTCTGGGATATCCGCAGATGGAACCTTATTGAGACTATGAAAGAGACCGCTGAAGGAATGAGTATAACTTTTGACGGGACAACGAAGACCTATAATGTAATAGATGTGGAAGCCAGAAACTACAGTGATCATATGATATATCCTCCGGTGCCATATTCTGCAGTAATAAAGTCCGGTCTCGTTCAGAATAAGGGTTGGAACTAATTTAAAACTGAGTTAAGATGAAAAAGATAATTCTGATAGCCATAATTATTACAGGTCTTATTGCCTGCGAAAATCAGGAAAACCTGTTTCCTGACCATGAATATCTGAATCCTGATGGCACAGGCACAGGGAAGTTTTACGGAGTATATTTCGGAGAGCAATATCCTGTACGTACCCTGGTTCTGGGTCACGAAAGATTCGAAAACCCTGACAATGACTCACTCTTTCATATTGGAGTCAGCATTGGAGGTATGTACACTAATAAGCGCGATTGGAGGGTTGATTATATTCTCGATAAGAAACTTGCCGACAGCGTAATTATAGGTACCACAGGAACAGCCAATGATACTGCAATGGTGCTTCCTGATGCTTATTATTCAATTGGTCCTTCAGGATCAGTGACAATACCGAAAGGTAGTTTCAACGGATTGATAGAAGTAAAACTGAAGAAGGAGTTCTTTGCTGATCCTAAAGCCTTCACAAAGAAGTACGTTGTTCCCCTGAGGATCACAGATACAGATGCTGATACTATTCTGTCCGGGAGAGTCAAAGCGGGTTATGATTATGATATCCGCAGAGCCGGAGATTTTGATGTTACGCCAAAAAACTTTACCCTGTTCATTATTAAGTTTATAAATCCCTACCACGGTATTTATTTCCATCGCGGGGCAGCCACTTACGATGGCGCCGCCGCTCCGACAATATACAGAAGTCAGTATCTCGAATGGAATGCTACCAGGTCTCTGATAACAAACAGCCAGTTTGGCGTGACACTTGACGGGATCGCAAACAACAAAGGTGGCGCTTTCAAGATGAACCTGAGCTTTAACGGCGAGGATATAACAATATCACCCGCAACCGGTGCGACATATGCTGTTACCGGTACCGGCAAGTTCTTCAATGAGAAGCATGCCAATGCCGAGACCATTGCCGGCCAGAAATATCCTACAATGTATCTTGATTACACTTATACTGTTGGTACAACTGTTTATACTGCCAAGGATACTCTTGTCAGACGCGAAAGAGGAATCAAGTTTGAGTTTGTTGATGCTTCTGCAGTCAAACCCTTCAATAAAATTCCGATAAAATAGTAAGTAGTTCTTTTGTGGTTATAAGGTTGGTTAGTTTAATTGTTAAGTTAAGGGGAGGTGAGGGTGTTCTTAAAACACTCTCACTTCATTAATAGGAAAGGCTAATGGAGTTATGCTTACAAGGACTTTTCATTTTCTTCTGGCAACTTTTTTATCAGTCTCTCTTCAAGGTCAGTTCTCCGGGAAGCAACTGGAAGAGATCCGTATAAGGGATCCTTTCATCATGTCCGAACCGGAGTCCCGGTCATATTATATGTACGCCTCATTGTCAGGGGGTGGTGAGGTAGGTCACAAGGGTGTTCAGGTCTATAAAAGCAATGATCTTCTGGTGTGGGAAGGGCCTGTACCGGTTTTCATTATTCCGGAGGGATTCTGGGCAGAGGAGATGGTGTGGGCTCCCGAGGTACATAAATACAACGGCAGGTATTACCTGTTTGTTACCCTTACCTCGGATAGAAAACTAAAGCAGATAGACGGGAGACCTGAGATTGTGAAGAGGGCTTCTCAGATTTTTGTAAGTGATTCTCCGGAAGGACCTTTTGAACCATTTGCCAACAAGCCTCATACTCCATCTGAGTGGATGTCGCTTGATGCTACTCTATGGGTGGAGGATGGGCAACCCTACATGATATTCTGCCATGAATGGATTCAGACAACTGATGGAACCATGGAGGTGGTAAAACTTAAAAAGGACCTCTCTGCAACGATTGGCAAGCCGAAAACCATTTTCAGCGCACGACAGGCAGGTTGGGTACGCAGCCTGGGGTCTGTTGGCTCGTTGTACAGGGGAGAAGCTTATGAGGGATATGTTACGGATGGCCCTTTCCTGTTCAGGACATCCGCCGGGAAACTAATGATGATATGGTCAAGCTTCGGGGAGGAAAAATATGCGATAGGACTTGCGGAATCGATTTCCGGAAAGGTGTCAGGGCCCTGGAAGATAGTGCCGGAGCCTCTTTACAGGGCTAACGGAGGGCATGGGATGATATTCCGCGACTTTGACGGCAGGTTGTTACTGGTCTTTCACCAGCCGAATGATTCACCGGATGAAAGAGCAAAACTCTTTGAACTTGAAGACACTGGAAGTACAATAAAGTTAAAGGGAGAGTTATGAAAATAATTTCTGTTGGGTTGCTGGCAGTCTTACTGATTACTTTGCATCCGTTGCGCGGGCAGGAACCCGTTACAGTTGATTCATTAGCCGGGAAAATTGATCCGGAGAAACAACACTTGAAAGGACCGGCAGATATGATCACCCCATGGGCAGAGAATTTTAACAGCAGTTGCCCGTTGCCTGAATACCCGAGACCGGTGATGGAGCGGAAAGAGTGGTTAAATCTGAATGGCCTGTGGGAGTTTCAGGAAGCCGCCGAGGGAGAAAGATTACCTTCTGGCAAAAAGCTTAAAGAACTTATTGTTGTCCCTTTTCCGTGGGAATCAAAGCTTTCAGGGATACACCGGCAGATAGCCTCAGGCAGGGCCTTCTACCGGCGGACCTTAGACATACCTGAAACATGGAAAGGCAAAAGGCTGCTGCTGCATTTTGGGGCAGTCGATTATGAATCGGTTATTTATATAAACGGACAATATGCTGGATGGCATCAGGGAGGATATGATCCTTTTACGGTTGATATCACAAGGCTGATCAGACAGAAGGGGCCACAGGAACTTATTGTCAGTGTTTATGACCCGGGCTCTGACCAGGGGATTGCTGCCGGAAAACAGACAAACATCAAGTTTTCAGAACCCAAAGGATATAGTTATACTCCATCATCGGGCATATGGCAGACTGTCTGGCTTGAGCCGGTAGGTGATGTCTATATTCACGATATTCACGTTATCCCTGATATAGACAGAAAAGTCTTCAGCGTCAGAGTCATGCCACCTTTCCATACAGGTGAACATGAAGTAACAGTAAGCATCAGTGCTGATGGCAAACCAGTAGGGTCTGGCAGCGGTCTTCTTAATTCCGAAATTGTCATTCCACTTTCTGAGGTCAGACTGTGGTCGCCTGTTTCTCCGTTCCTTTATGATATTGAGATCGTGCTTCAAAAAGATGACAGTGTGGTTGATGTAGTTAATAGCTATGCCGGCATGCGTAAGATATCATTAGGCGATGGACCGAAAGGATTGAAGCAAATATTTCTGAATAATGAGTTTCTCTTCCAGATGGGCCCCCTTGACCAGGGCTTCTGGCCCGACGGTCTTTATACGGCACCGTCTGATGAAGCCCTCAGATGGGATATAGAACAGATGAAGGAATTCGGGTATAATATGGTCAGAAAGCATATTAAGATTGAGCCCCAAAGGTGGTATTACTGGTGTGATAAGCTCGGTTTGCTGGTTTGGCAGGATATGCCATCAACCTTTAAGCAGAGAACCGAAGATGAAAAGACACAATTTGAAACTGAGCTGCAACTGATGGTAAAGACTCACTGGAACCATCCCAGCATAGTAAACTGGATTATCTTCAATGAGCACTGGGGGCTGTATGACCCTGTCAGGCTTACAGAAAACATAATGGCGTTAGATCCTTCAAGGCTGGTCACCGGTAATAGTGGTATTGATGCCGGAAGACCCAATATTGATTATGTGGTTGGGCATATTACCGACAACCATTCGTACCGGCCGCCGAACGTCCCTTTTGCCAGCCAGACAAGGGCCACTGTTTGTGGTGAGTACGGAGCAATAGGTTATAAAATTCAGGGACATATCTGGGATATTGACGGCCCCTGGGTACATCATAACTATGAAGGTATCGATGATGCCACGACTGAGTATGAAAAGTTCATCAAAATGATAATAGACTTTCAGAATGAGGGGCTGAGCGCAGCTGTCTACACACAATGGACAGACGTTGAGAACGAGATGAATGGCATATTTACCTATGACAGGAAGGTAATTAAACTATATCAGGAGAGAATAAGAAAAGCCAACGAGTCAACATATTTGATAAAATAAACTGATTTTACTGATTATGAAAAATGGTTATATCCTGCTATTCTCATTATTGCTTTGCAACCTGTTAACCGTGGAGGGGCAGACTGTCGCCGCTATTGAGAAGCAACCGGTAGCTGACCAGGGTAATGGGTTTTATTTAAACCCGGTAATCCCGGGGAACTATGGTGATCCTTCTCCTCTGGTTGTAGGGAATGATTATTATATGGCTTTCAGCCGGGCTAACGGTTTTATTATCTGGCACTCCCGGGACCTTGTCAACTGGAGTCCATTAGTTAAACATACATTTACCGGAGACTATAGCATGATCTGGGCGGTTGATCTTCAATACTTCAATGGCAGATTTCACCTTTATATGCCAATCAACAATTTTCCTGGTAAAAATCAAAAGGGATTCGGCAACTTCGTGACTATTTCAGAAAAGGCTGAGGGGCCATGGTCAGAACCTATTGACCTTGAGTTACCTATGCTCGATTTGCCTGGCTATTCGGCCATAGATCCGGGTTTCATACAGACTCCTGAAGGGAAAAAGTATCTCTATGTCAGTGACGGATACTATGTAAAGCTTAATGACGACGGCACGAAGGCTGTTTCATCGCCGGTAAGGGCCTATGAGGGATGGCAGTATCCGGAAGAGTGGAATGTCGAATGCATGTGCCTTGAGAGCCCGAAATTATTTATTAAAGAGGGATTTTACTACCTTGTTTCAGCCCAGGGGGGTACCTCCGGACCCTCAACAGCTCATATGACTGTGGTTGCACGTTCACAATCACCTGAAGGTCCATGGATCAACTCACCCTACAATCCTATCACTCATACATATTCAAATGATGAGAAATGGTGGCATCAGGGACATGGGACTATCTTCGAAGCGGCTGACGGCACCTGGTGGACAGTATACCATGCAAGGCTCAACGGTTATACTGAAATTGGAAGGCAGGTTCTTTTAATGCCGGTGGAATGGACAGAAGACGGATGGCCGGTGATTAAGGAGGGTATACCCTCTTCAGCCCTGATACCAATGCCTGCAGGGGAAAACATTGGAGGCGGGTTGCCACTGTCTGATGATTTCTCATCAACTTCCCCCGGTATCCAATGGGACATCCCAAAGAATATGGCTTCCCTGATTAAAACAGGTGCAGGAGAACTGGCAATGGATGCAACCGGGTATGATCACAGAACAGGAACATTTATTTCAACCGGCGCTGTAAACAGGAGCTTTGAGGTGACAGTTGAGGTCACCTGTTCCGGCAAGGATGTCTGGGGAGGGATTGATCTGGGCACCGACGGTGTTATGACCAACGGTCTGATCACAACATTCAGCGAAGCCGCCGACTGGAGAAAGATTGGCTCTGAAATAGCCTTGGGACATAAGGGGAGAGTATTTCTGAAGATCAGGAACTTCAGAAAGGACCTCTCATTCTATTACAGCGAAGACGGGGTCAGATGGATCTCATTCGGAAAAGGGTTGAGGCCAGGTAATAGCTACAGCATCAGACTATTTGCCTGGGGCAACGGTGCCGTAAGGTTCTCAGACTTCAGATATGTAGGGCTGGAATAGCTCCTTAGAATAGCAGAAATGTATCAAAGAAAATAGACCGACATAAAATGAGAAACAATAATAACCCAGGAATGAGAAGAATCATTTTTATTGTATTTGCAGTATTATTAGTGCAAAGTTTTGACCTTCATGCTCAATTTAAAGAGCCAATAATTAATGATGAGACGGTTTTTGAGGAGACAGGAGGTATTGTTGCAGTTGAGGCAGAATACTTTAGAAGGCAGACTGAAGCCTCGATACGGCAGTGGTATAGGTTCAGCGCAAACGAAAGACCTGCTTTAAGTCCTGACCCTGACCCGTCCCATCTTGCAGGAGCAAGCAATAATTGCTATCTCGAGATACTTCCTGATACCAGGGCAAATAGTTCAGAAAAGCTGATTGACGGTGAGAACTTCAGCAATGAGCCCGGCAAACTTGCAGTAATTCATTATCCCGTATGGTTTAACACCCCGGGAAGATATTATGTCTGGGTCCGGGCCTATAGCACTGGAGCGGAGGACAACGGGCTGCATGTTGGCATTGACGGAACATGGCCTGAATCAGGAAGGCGCATGCAATGGTGTGAGGGAAAAAACTCGTGGTACTGGGAAAGCCGTCAGAGGACTATAGAGCAACATTGCGGAGTGCCTTTTGCAATTTACCTCGATGTAGACAGCCCGGGGATGCATGATATTCAGTTCAGTCTCAGGGAAGACGGATTTGAAATGGACAGCTGGCTGATGACAACAGACATTAATTTTAACCCTCGGACAAATATCGTACCCGGGGTAAGACTGAGATCGGGAACTTTACCGGCACCATTTCCTGCAGCTAGTGTGGCATCATCTCTTTCACTTATCGAATCACATCCGGGTGATTTCAGGATCCTCAAAGCCACCGACTTCCCGGTGGAAGGTACAGGGTATTACGTAAATGATGGTAAATGGCTGGCCATCAATCCGGAAGAGAGAAGGGAAGCTGCAACATCGCTCTCTTTTCCCCTGCCTGACGGTAACTATGATATAGTTCTTCTTGGTGTCGGGGAAAGTGATGGTAATTCATCTTATTCCTTGTCGATCAATGAAATGAAGATAGGAGACTTTACTGTTGCTCCAAGCAAATATATGTTTGAAGAGGGGTCTGAATTTAATGCTCTTTGGGAAGATGTGCCGATCAGAAAAGGTGATCTGTTAAAGATAGGCTCTGCCACCGCAAGTAACGATGGGAAAGAGTTCAGCAGAGGCAGATGGGCAGGAGTGGTTTTTGCTACCCTCGGAAGAGGCAGGGAGCTTACCGGAAAGAAAGACCAGGTCCCCATCAAAGCCTCTCTTCAAAACCCTGAAGGAGCCCTTCCGGTCTTCACCGATCGCACTGCAAGGTTGGCTGATGGCGACGGATCAGTAGAAACAGCTGGTGAACTTAAGCAGTGGCATAAAGTAACAATAACTCTTGATGGCCCATTTGCACATGAGCTTGATACCGATCCGAATCCTTTTACAGACTATGACATGAGTGTTGTCTTCACGCATGAGTCAGGAAGCCCTGAATATTCTGTTCCGGGGTATTTCGCTGCTGATGGCGATGCGGCAAATACCGGAGGTGACTGCGGAACAAAATGGAGGGCTCATCTCTCTCCTGACAAAACCGGCAAATGGAATTACATAATTTCATTCAGAAAGGGCAAAATGGTTTCTGTCTACACAGCAGCTGAGTCTGTTTCTCTGGAGCCGTATGACGGTGCAAAAGGCAGCTTTACAATTGGCCAGACAGATAAAGTAGTCCCTGATCTCCGGGCCCGTGGCCGACTTGAGTATAACGGCACTCATTACCTGAGGTTTAAAGGTGATGGAACCTGGTTCCTCAAGGCCGGGGCCGATTCTCCGGAGACCTTTCTTGCATATAAAGGCTTTGACGGAACTTACAGCGTTAACATGCCACTTAAAGAGTACGACAAACATATGGGCGACTGGCAGGAAGGTGATCCTTCGTGGCGTAACGGCAAAGGGAAGGGAATTGTTGGAGTTGTTAACTACCTGTCTGACAAGGGAGTGAACTCTTTCTCGTTTCTGACTTACAATTCCGGCGGAGACGGAGACAATGTCTGGCCCTTCAGCACAAGAGATGATAAATTCAGCTATGACTGCTCAAAGCTGGATCAATGGCAGATACTTTTTGATCATGCACAGAGCAAAGGCATGCATCTACATTTCAAGACTCAGGAAACTGAGAATGATGACAATATATTCGGGCAGGATGAGAAGGAGGTTGTAAAGAAAGAGTCGCTTGACGGCGGAGATCTCGGTCCCGAGCGAAAACTTTATTACAGGGAGCTTATTGCCCGGTTTTCCTATCTGCTTGCTCTCAACTGGAACCTTGGCGAGGAAAACACCCAGACGACTGAGCAGAGAAAGGCAATGGCAGCTTATTTTAAGGATATCTCTCCCTATCCTCACAACATTGTTCTTCACACCTTCCCGGCAGCACAGGAAACTGCCTATACTCCATTACTGGGTGATAATTCGGAACTTACGGGGGCCTCTCTTCAGAATGACTGGAAGAGTGTCCATAAACAGACGCTTAAGTGGCTAAAGGCATCAAATGAAGCAGGAAAGCCCTGGGTTGTGGCCAATGATGAGCAGGGCAATGCAGGCGAGGGAGTGCCCCCTGACCCGGGGTATCCGGGTTTTGATGAAAAGAGCATTCCATACGATCTTAATGATATCCGCAAGCAGGTGTTATGGGCCAACCTGATGGCCGGTGGCGCTGGGGTGGAATATTATTTCGGATATAAACTACCTGAGAATGACATGGTTTGCGAAGACATGCGAAGCAGAGAAAACTCATGGCACTACGCCTCAAAAGCACTTTCTTTCTTCAGTCAGAATAACATCCCTTTCTGGCAGATGAAGAACAGAAATGATCTGGTCGGGAATAGTTCAAATAGTAAGGAAAAATATTGCCTTTCACTTGATGGTAAACTTTACCTGGTTTACCTGGCATATGTCAAAGAGACAGAACTTGATCTTACCGGGGCACATGGAACCTTTAAGGTAAAATGGTATGATGGATCAGTCAGCAAGGTGAGGGGCGGAGGAGTGGTAAATCCTGGAGAACCTCCTGCGGATGAGGGAGATGACTGGCTTGCGGTTATTTATAAAGGAAAGTTATAGAAAGAATATCTATAGCCTTCCACTTTGCTCATTCACTGCGTCAAGTAACTGAAGTGAAGAGTCACTGAAGTCTCTCACAGGTTTATCTTTATATCTCACAATTCCAATACGGTCAAGGAGATATCCTTCTGAGCGTCCTGAAACCTCAATCAGGTATTTCCCCTTGTCAAAGTACCTGCATACAGGGGTGAAAGGATGTGGTTTGCCCTGGTCGGCATTAGTGTTCCAGGTCCAGCCGGAAGGATGGCCCAGTATGGCTATCTTATTCCAGTCATCTCCCAGGGGGGCTTCCCCCTTTATATCTTTGCCTCCG
>JALOMO010000199.1 GCA_025455395.1 Bacteroidales bacterium | reverse complement strand
TCCTTTATTGCCCTTACAGCCAGTTCAACATCGCCCGATGCTGTCACAATAACAACGCTTATTGTGCTGTCAAAAGCAAATATCTCCCTCATCCAGAAGAGACCCTCATTACCGTTATGTACCGCTGCCCTGAAGTTCATATCGAGTATCACCACATCAACGTCATTTTGTCTCAGCAGCCCAGGAATACGGTTCGGATCACTTATGGTAAGTACAGATTCAAATTCATCCCGCATTATTCTTTCGAGGGTCTTAAGCGCCCCCTTGTCTTCATCCACTATCAGGATCGTTCCTCTGTTCATTCCGCTGTTTTATCAAAAGACGGCAAAAAAAGTCAAATGTGTCAAATAAATGGACATTTTTATTGATCTATTCGCTTCTCAGGTTCTCAGCCGGATTAACTGATGCTGTTTTTGCCACTATCATGCCTATGGTAATAAGAGTTAAGGCCAGTGTAACAAAAAACGGAAAGATGAAAGAGAATACTGATAAGTCCATCTTAGATTCAAAGGTATTCAGCCATCCGGTCAGCCAGTAATAACAGACTGGAACAGCTATGATGAAGGAAATGATTGTGATCCTTATGAATTCCCTTGAAAAAAGGAGGATAATTCCGGTTACGGATGAACCAAGTACTTTTCGCATGCTTATCTCCTTGGTTTTCTGAAGCATGAGAAATGACGTAAGGCCAAAGATGCCAAGGCATGTTATGATAATCGAGAGTATGGCAAAAGCGCCAAAGACGCTCCCGAGAAGCCGCTCATTGCTGTACTGCTGGTTGTAATAATCTTCAAGGAAGAAGTAGTCAAACGGATTATCAGGGAAGAACTGGCTGAACTTTTCCTCAACAACCTTGAGGACCCTCTCCTCTGATGACGGAATAATCTTCATCATAAAGAATCCTCTTACATCGCGCCCGTGAGGCATGAACCTGAAGATATGAGGCTCAAAAGCCTCCCTGGGCGACTGCTGACGGTAGTCCTGAACAACACCTGCAATTGTATATATCTTGTCCCAGTAATTTACCTTCTGTCCGACAGCCTCCAGGGGAGATTCGAATCCCATCCACTTAACTGCTTTCTCATTCAGTATCAGAGATGAGGAATCAGAGAATGAGCGGTCAAAGTTTCTGCCGGCGATGATGTTTGCCTTCAGCAGGTCAAGGTAATCGTAATCAATCCCGACGATCTGGTAATTCTTGCTCTGGTCAGATCCTACCCTGAATATTCCTCCGGCATCCCATAAGATCTGTCTGCCTGGCACTTCAGTACCGACACCGAACCTTGTAATAACCTGGTTTTTCATCAGTTCTTCCTTGAATGTAAGAAGCTTACTCCCGAACGCTGCATCCCTGACGCGCGGAGCCCGCACTGCGAGAACATCAGTAATATCTATCCCTTTGTCAATGTTCTTCATGTATCTCACCTGCCTGAAAACAAGAATAGTGCATGTGATCAGGGATATCGCCATGGCAATCTGGAAAACAACAAGAGCCTTTCTAACTATTATTCCGCTTTTTGAATGGATGTATTTCCCGCGAAGAACCTCCGATGTTGAAAATGAGGTTAGTACGAAGACAGGGTAGGCTCCGGACATAATGATGCTTGAAATAAAAAGAATACCTGCAGTAATCCAGAACCAGGCCTGATTCCAGATGACATAGTCAGAAGGTATACGTGTGAGATTGCAGAATAAGGGCAGCAGCAATGCCATCATTAATATAGCCAGGAGAAAAGCTGCCGCATTGATCATTATTGTCTCGATAAAAAACTGCCCTGCAAGCTGCCTCCGTGCAGCTCCGGCCGCTTTGCTTAATCCCACTTCTGTAGCCCTCGTGAGTGAACGGGCTGTTGTGATGTTGATGTAATTAACCCATGCAATTATCAGGATAAATAAGGCTATCACACTGAGGAATACTACTGTGTCATTACTTCCATTCACCTTTATCTCCTGCATATAGGCAGAATTAAGGTGAATTTCGGCCAGAGGCTGTACCTTCAGATCAAGAGTAAGCTTATAAAATCTCAGCACCTCGCCGAAATCGCTTTCAACAAGTGATTTGAGCTTCTCCTCGAATTCAGCAGGGCTTACTGACTCTTTCAGAATAAAATATGTAAAAAAACCTGTATCACCCCATGACAATTCAATATCAGGACCGTAATGAGTCAGCAGGTTGGGCCATGAGAGCATAATGTCAATCTCTATGTGCGAATTATGAGGCATATCGCGGAAAACGCCTGTAATCACAAAACTCATCTCCTTGTCAACCGTGATAGTCTTCCCCAACGGGTCATCACTCCCAAAATACTTGACCGCATATGATTCAGAGATAAATGCACAGTTGGCATCACGGATACCTGCCACCGGGTCACCTGTGATCATTTCAATATCAAAAATCTGAAAAATCTGAGGCTCTGCGAAGTACATTCGCTCCTCATAAAACTTCCTTTCACCGAAGATCACGGTGGCCCTGTACCTGAAAAGTCTGGCAATTGTCTCTACCTCTGGGTAAAGTTCCCTGATTCTGATCGCCGCCGGAGGACAGCATGAGGCAAATTTCACAGACTCACCCTCGGCACTTGACCGTTCGTACCTGAGCCTGTAGATACGGTCACTGTTCTTGTGAAAAGTATCGTAGCTTTTCTCATACTGCACATATGTTGCGATAAGCAAAAAGGCTGTTATTCCGACAGCAAGGCCCATAATGTTGATTAGCGAGAAAAGCTTTCCGCTGACAATATTCCTGTAAGCGATTCTGAGATAGTACAGTTTCATAGGAGCATATTATTAATTCTCAATTTTGTTAAAACCCCGGGAGCAAACTTATATCTGGTTCATTAATGCAACGTTTTTTATTGTCTGACGTCTTTAAAGTGTAAAGATTTTGATTTTAAGAAGCAACCTAATAAACCGGTGTGATGACTGTAAAACTTAACCCGAATGAGGTGGTCATAAAGGCGGGTGACACAAACCAGGTAGTTGGTGACAATACCATCGAAGGCAAATTCATTGTTACCAACCAGAGAATATATTTCAAAACGCTGAAAGAGGAGACTGAGAGATTCAATCTTGAGATATTGTTTGATAACATATTGGAAATATTATACTTCAATAAAGGCTTCTTTTCTGTCAAGGGTTTA
>JALOMO010000105.1 GCA_025455395.1 Bacteroidales bacterium | reverse complement strand
CAATGCGGAATATGGTATTCTGATTTCTGCGCTCCATCCGTTTTCAAGAATAGCAGTACGGCTCTCCCATACCGCATCCCACGTATCTTCCCTCTCCCACGACTCACCCGTAGACAGTTTATTGTCTATCTGCACACCAGAAGCGGTTACCTTGAATACCTCGCCATTCAGGCCATCATTGAAAGGTGAAATCTCAACATAGAAATTATCTGCATTGATGTTATCATCATCTCTTGCGCCCAACTCGGTATATATGCTGTCAGGAGAGTCATCAAACATCATGGCTCCTATATATAGTGCTTCATCGTCATATAGAACCATCACCTCAGTCGTGTATCTTGAGGCAATGCCATTAAAAGGATTATACATTATAAAGTCTCCGGCAACATTTGCCTTAAGCCATGCCTCCTCATCAAGCAAGCCGTCTGTCTTTAAACGCTGGTCAGTCCTGACAGCATTCAGTCTCCTTCCTGCAAGGTCATCATTACTAAACTGTGCATTGATAAACGTGTAAGGAATCAGAAGAGTTAGAATTAAGACGACATGTCTCATTTCGGGGATTTTCTTAGTTAATTGTGTAATTCAGGTAAAAAACAAATATAGTCACATGACTTTAGCAGGAAGGATTTTATTCCCGATTAACAAATTTTAACAACTTGCCACACTATGGCCGGCGATGTTCGTGGAAACACAATTTTACTATTTTTGCTGTTTCAATCTGAGATACATGAAAAAGACTGAACTGATTAGGAACGCTGACGGATCAATTTTCCATCTTCATCTTTTGCCGGGTGATATAGCTGAAAACATAATTATTGTGGGTGACCCCGGAAGGGTTGAGCTAATAGGCCAGATGCTAGACTCGGTGCGGGTCAGAAAGAGCAACAGGGAGTTCAGTACTGTGACAGGAACATATAATGATACTGAGATAACAATAATTTCATCGGGCATCGGCACTGATAATATAGATATTGTGCTAAATGAACTGGATGCGCTTACAAATATTGATCTTGATACCGGTATAATTAAGGAAGAGCCTCGTTCACTGACCTTTATCAGGATTGGAACTGCCGGGGGTCTTCAGGCTGACATACCGGCCGGATCTTTCATTGCCACGGGCAAGGCGGTTGGATTTGACGGGGTGCTTCATTTCTATGAGGGCTACGAATGGTGTCTTGACCACTATCTGGCGGATGCTCTGGCTACTCACCTGGAATGGCCTGATACACTGGCTTATCCTTATGTCATTGAAGCTGACGCCTCTCTGCTTGAAAAGGTAGCCGGAGATATCCGGAGAGGTATAACAATATCTTCACCAGGCTTCTACGGACCCCAGGGACGCACATTAAGGCTGCTGCCATTTGACAGCGACCTGAATGAACATATCAGCACTTTCAGGTTCAGGGGTGAGTCAATCACCAACTACGAGATGGAGAGTTCAGCAATTTATGGTCTTTCAAAGCTGATGAATCACAAAGCCCTAACGGTATGCGTTGTAATAGGAAACAGGGTGACCGGAGAGTTTCTGGCAGACTACAAGCCATCTGTAACGAAGCTTGCAAAAAAGGTGCTTGATTCGCTCAGCTCCTGAATACTTCTATTATTTCCTTAAGAATAGTATCGGCTGCCTTTCCGTCTCCGTAAAACCCCGGATACTGCAGTAATTCCTTATTATTCATGAAATATTCCCAGGCTTCAGCGATCTTTTTCGGATCAGCATCGGCAAGCCTGACTGTTCCGTTTTTCACCAGTTCAACCCATTCAGTCTCTTTCCTGAGCACTATGCATGGCTTTGAAAAGAAATGACTTTCCTTCTGTACTCCGCCGGAATCAGTAATGATCATTCTTGACTTCTTCTCGAGCAGAATCATTTCCAGGAATGAGACCGGGTTCAGGACCTTAATCAAGCCTGACGAGGTCATCCTTTCATGAAGTTGCGGAGCACTCTTCCCAAGGGCTTTAATGGTCCTTGGATGAAGCGGCATGACCAGCAGTATGCCATTTTTTTCCGAAAGATCCACCAGGGTGCTGAATATTGCATTAAGCCTCACCGGGTCATCTGTATTCATGTCACGGTGTATTGTGACAAGAATGAACTGATCCTCGGAGAGTCCCATCCTTTGGAGAAAATTATTCTTTTTCCGCTCTGCCAGTTCAGCATAGAAGAGGCTGTTGTCATACATGATATCACCCGTCAGGAATATCCTGGGATTATTGATATTATAGGGTGCTACATTCTCAGGACGAAAACCCTCGGCCATCAGGTTCTTGAATGCCGTGTTTGTCGGGGCAAACAGCAGTGTGGAACAGTGATCAGTCATTATGCGATTGAGTTCCTCCGGCATTGACTTGTTGAATGAGCGCATCCCGGCCTCGATATGAACCACCGGGTAGTGCTGCTTGGATGCAGCGAGGGCTGCCGCCAGGGTTGAGTTGGTATCTCCGTAGACTATGACACAATCAGGTTTTTCATTCATGATCACATCCTCGATCCTTTCCAGAATCATCCCTGTCTGACGGCCATGCTTTCCGGAACCGACATGAAGGTTATGGTCCGGTACCTTTATCTCCAGTTCGTCAAAGAATATCTCAGACATCTCCCGGTCATAGTGCTGACCGGTATGCACAATCACCTCTTCTATTTCGTTTTTGAATGGTCCCGCAATGGCACGACTGATAGCTGACGCTTTTATAATCTGGGGTCTAGCCCCAACGATATTCAGAATTTTCAGCCTGCTCATTTTGCATAGTTTACTGCCCGTGTTTCCCTTATTACCGTAATCTTTATCTGGCCAGGATATGTCATCTCATTCTGTATCTTTTGTGCAATTTCGAATGAGAGGTTTTCAGTATCCTTGTCACTTACTTTTTCAGCACCAACTATCACTCTCAGCTCTCTTCCTGCCTGGATGGCATATGTCTTTGTAACACCCGGGTATGAGAGTGCCAGCGATTCAAGCTCATTAAGCCTCTTGATATAAGACTCAATTACCTCGCGTCTTGCACCGGGGCGTGCACCGGAGATGGCGTCACATACCTGAACAATAGGTGCGATTAGGGTTGTCATCTCCGCCTCGTCGTGGTGTGAACCGATTGCATTGATGACCTCAGGCTTCTCCTTATACTTCTCTGCCAGCTTCATCCCAAGGACTGCATGCGGGAGTTCCGGTTCATCATCAGGCACCTTGCCGATGTCATGGAGCAGCCCGGCTCTTTTGGCAATCTTCGGATTAAGACCCAGTTCAGCAGCCATTATTGAGCACAGGTTCGCCACTTCGCGCGAATGCTGAAGCAGATTCTGTCCGTATGAGGAACGGTATTTCATCTTTCCAACCATCCTGATAAGCTCTGGATGCAGGCCATGTATGCCCAGGTCAATAGTGGTTCTCTTTCCTATTTCAACTATCTCCTCCTCTACCTGCTTGCGTGTTTTTTCGACTATCTCCTCGATACGTGCCGGGTGAATACGTCCATCGGTAACAAGCTGGTGCAACGCCAGGCGCGCAATCTCGCGGCGGACAGGATCGAAGCCTGAGAGTACAATTGCCTCGGGTGTGTCATCAACAATGATCTCAATCCCGGTAGCGGCTTCCAGTGCCCTGATATTACGTCCCTCTCTTCCAATGATGCGGCCCTTGATCTCATCAGACTCAATATGGAAGACAGTGACAGCGTTCTCTATTGCTGTCTCAGCAGCCACACGCTGAATAGCCATTACCACAATGCGCTTGGCCTCTTTCGTAGCGGTAAGCTTGGCTTCATCAAGTATCTCATTGATATATGACATTGCACCTGTGCGGGCCTCCTCCTTGAGTGACTCCATAAGCTGGTTTCTTGCCTCATCGGCTGAGAGGCCTGATATTGCCTCCAGCTGCTCAACCTGCTGCCGGTGCAGTTTAGAAAGCTCTTCCGACTTCCTTTCAATCACTTCTACCTGCTGCGTCAGACTCTCCTTGATAATATCAGCCTCATTTTTTCTTCGCTGTGTCTCTTCAAGCTTCTGTGACAATGCCTGCTCCTTCTGCTTTATCCTGCCTTCAGCCTGGTTAATGCGGTTGTTTTTTTCATTGATGACCTTTTCATGCTCAGCCTTAAGCTGAAGGAAACGTTCCTTGGCCTGAAGAATCTTCTCTTTCTTGATCACCTCGGCCTCTGATTCGGCTTCCGAAATGATCTTCTTTCTTTTGCTGCGGAGCATCACCTGCCACAGGTAATATGACAGTGTTGATCCTCCGATCAGGGCAGCACCGCCGACAGCGATACAAATCCCGAGTGATATATTTCCTGCAATCATAATATTTTTAAATTGTTTATATAAAAAAACCCGCAGAGTTTCCCTAACTTTTAAAAAACCCCATATCTACATGGCTGAAGCGGCCGTCTTACTTTGAACTTCCACTGTCACGCGTCAGCGTGATCCCGGCGAACCGGGATGAGGCCTGTCCTTGGCAAGCCAAGACCTGCTCCAAAGTACAAATTGTTGAGTTTCCAAAATGAATAGAGAAACAATGCGGGCAATATCCTGCTATTTAAAAGAACGCGTATTTATCTTTTTGACAGACAGAGGTTTACTTTTTCATTAAGCTCTTTAAGTCCCTCTTCCAGTGTCGTATCTCCCTCTTTATCCTCAATCTCAATGAGCCTGATAACGTACTGCAGGGCAGCCATCGCCAGAAAATCCTGTATATCCTTGTCAACGTAACGCTGCTTATATTGCAGCACCTTTTCGTTGATCAGCCTGGCTGCTTTACGGATACGTTCTTCATTTTCACTTTCCACCTTCAACGGATAATACCTGTCGGCCACATTAACCCTGATCGATAGTTTATCATCCATTGTTATATATTATCTGTCTAAAAGAGCAATACATTTATCTATCTCCCGCACAAGTTCACTAACTCTCTTCCTTGCCATCGCGGCATCGTCTCCGCTCCCGAGGATTGCTCCTGAGAACTTCGCTCTTTCATATCTTGACTGAAGCTCCTTTACTTCTTCATTTTTTTCAGCCAGTTGCTTTTTGACAGCTGACATTTCATTTTCAAGATCCGTTACCAGCTCTCTCAGTTTTTCATGCTCTGAAACCAGGGCTTCCACTGATCTTCTGAGCAAAAGATACTCCTCATATCCCTTTGCATTCATAACGGAAACTATATCACAAATATAACATTTTTATTACTGTTTTCAAAAAAAGAGGCTATTAAGTTTGTCCATTCAGTACGGAAACTTAGATTTGCAGCCACAGGAACAGGAAATGATAAAAAAGTATATAATCCTTGCTGCTTTTTTAGCAGCTACACTAAATATCAGTTCACAGGAAGCTCAGAAAGGTCTGTTTATAAGCCCGATGCGTGACACACCGTCCCTCTCGGCAAGCTTCGCCGAATTAAGGAACGATCACTTTCATTCAGGTCTTGACTACAAGACCGGAGGAGTCATTGGCAAGGAAGTTCTTTGTGCTGCCGAAGGATATGTTTATCGGATAGCCGTAAGCTCGTCAGGTTTCGGCAAAGCAGTATATGTTCGTCATCCTTCCGGTCATTCCACAGTATATGCCCATCTTGACAGTTTCAGGCCGGATATTGAGGAGTATGTTAAGGTCAGGCAGTACGAGCTGAAGAGCTTTAGTGTCTCACTCTATCCTGTACGCAACCAGTTCAGGGTAAGTCAGGGTGAGGTGATAGGAAGGTCAGGCAACAGCGGAAGCTCGTCAGGCCCTCATCTGCACTTTGAGATACGTGAATCAGCAAGCGAGGATCCGCTGAATCCGCTCATCTTTCCAATTGGAATAATCGACAGAATGAAACCGGGTATAGAAAAGATCATAATCTATCCGCTTAATTCCCGATCAACGGTAAACAAGTCAAACAACGCTCTGACAATAAAGACTCTTTCTACAAACGGCAGCTATGTTGTACCGAATTCAGAACCACCTGTCATATACGGAGATATCGGAATCGGAATTAAATGCTGGGACACCTTCGACAATAGCACGAACAGGTGCGGGGTTTACTCAATAGAGATGGTAGCAGACTCAGATACCGTATACAGCTTTACTGCTGACCGTTTCTCTTTTACCGAGTCGAGATATCTTAACAGCCATATTGACTACAGGGCTAAAGTCATTGATAATGAATACATTCACAAAACATACCTTCAGCCTGGCAACAGGCTCTCAATGTATGACAGGCACCCCGGCAGGGGTATCCTGAGCTTCAGAGACGAAAGGGATCATAAGGTTGTCATCATCGTGTCAGATCTCGCCGGGAACAGGTCTATTGTTTCTTTCAGACTGCGATCAGTCATAGAACCCCAGGCTGAACAGGCTTCAATTAAATACAGCAAGGTGATCCCATATGGTAAATCTTCGGATTTCACGGCTGACGGGATAAGGGTCCATTTCCCTCCCCTGGCACTATATGACACACTCTTTCTTGCATACAATGTAAGGAACCACAGCCGTTTTCTCTCTCCGGTGCATTCAGTTCATGACGCAACTGTAGCTTTGCATGAACCGGTAAGACTATCACTCAGGCCAGACAGTATCATTACCGGCAAGGAAGAAAAACTTTGCCTGGTGCAAATTGACAGAAAAGGGAAAGTCTCTTTTGCGGGTGGAGAATATAAATACGGATTTGTGAGCGCTGACATAAGAAGCCTGGGTGATTATGCAGTCTCTCTAGATACAGTGCCTCCGGTTATCAGAAGCTCATTTGTAACAGGTGCAGATTTAACTCACAGGACTTCAATCAGCTTTACAGTTAATGATGACTTCTCGGGAATAAGTAACTATGAGGCATATATTGACGGTGAGTGGGCCCTCATGGAATACGATGCCAAAAACAATATCCTGATATACCGCCCAGAAGCACCCCGTATAAAAGAAAACACCATACACCGTCTTGAACTGTCTGTCACCGACAATCGCGGAAACAGGACAACGCTGCAGAGTGAATTCAGATGGTAATAAGAGTTTGTCAGAAGAGTTTTTCAGGGTAGATACCCTGGTCAACCATCTTTCTTATACTTTCTACAACAAAAGGCTTGTCTTCACGGTAGGTGACACCGAACCAGTGACTGTTGCTCCTGAGTATCTGAATAGTGATCTCCCCTTTCTTGACGAACTTGTCAAGTGATGTAGGAATATCCAGTTCTGATTTTGAGTCTCCGATTTTCTCCTTCAGGAAACTCCTGAATTCCAGATTAAGGTACTTGTAGACTGATGGTTTAAACCCGAAGAGGTTCATTGAGACTACCTCATCTCCTGTATATTTATTTATATTTCCCTGTGTATCAGGCGCGAAGATACCATCAGGCCGCTTTTCAATACCGCGTGTCTCAACCATATTCTTCAGGAAGCCTTCATTACTTACTGAGCATATACCACGGTTTACATGCCCATGGTCTGAGAGAGTATTTCCAAGCCTGTAACCTACAATACAGTAATTTGTGTCACTCTTGTCTCTTGTAAGGAAGTCATACAACACCTTGAATGAGTCAACACCGTAATAGTCGTCGGCGTTTATTACCCCGAACGGTTCATGTATCTTTGGTTCGGTAACAAGGATGGCGTGACTGGTGCCCCATGGTTTCTGACGACCTTCCGGAAGTGAATAGCCCTCGGGCAGGTTCCCGAGCTCCTGAAAGACATAATCAATTTCAATCACTTTGCTGAGGCGCTTAACAAATGTTTCCCTGAACTGCTCCTCGATATCGCGTCTGATGACAAAAACGACCTTCCCAAAACCTGCTCTTTTTGCATCATAAATTGAATAATCAATTATTGTCTCCCCCGAAGGGCCTACCTGGTCGAGCTGTTTATTACCGCCATATCTGCTGCCCATTCCGGCAGCAAGCACCATTAAAGTTGGTTTCATACTATCATTTGTTTTTAGATTATACAATTATACCTAAATATTTCTTACTTTCAAAAACTCAAAATATTGAATTGTCATTCCTCGTTGAAATATGTATCGACTCTGTGGCGTCTGCATGTATTGCTGAAGCTGCAGGAGCAGGGAGAGTTGAACTATGTTCTGCACTTTCAGAAGGAGGAGTGACACCCAGTATCGGACTTATTGAATCTGTCAGGAATAATGTCAGTATTCCTGTAAATGTAATTATAAGGCCTAGAGGGGGCGATTTCCTTTACAATGACAGCGAATTCAGCGTGATGCGTCGCGACATCGAAAGAGCCGGAGAGGCAGGGGCTGACGGCATTGTCACAGGAATACTGAACCGCGACGGAACGGTAGATGTAGAACGCACTGCGCTGCTGGCAGGATTCGCCGCACCAATGAGTGTCACATTTCACAGGGCGTTTGACATGTGCCGTGACGCCTCAAGAGCCCTGGAAGATGTAATTGCCACCGGTGCAGACAGGATTCTTACATCAGGACATGCCCGCAGTGCACTTGACGGGGCGAAGGTCATAAGGGAACTCATTGTCTTGTCAGGTAATCGTATAAAAATAATGCCGGGTGGAGGGATAGATGAATATAATATTTCCCTCCTGGCGAAATCCACAGGAGCTACAGAATATCATCTCTCAGGCCGCAGGCAATCGGAAAGCATGATGACATTCAGGCGCAAAGGGATATTTATGGGAGACCCGAGACTGCAATCAGAATATTCAATAAAGTGCGCCGATGCTGACCGGATAAGATCAATAATTAAGATTCTTGAAAGCATCATTATTTAATTAAAGATATTATTTTTGGAGCCTGCCTGCTAGAGGCAGAACAAATCCATAAACTCTATCGGTTTGTATATTAATAACTTAAAACAATAGATTAGTATGAAAAGGATAACTGCACTGATGCTCAGCCTTCTGTTTTCAGTCTTCATTATTACTGAGACCGGCAGGGCTTGCACAAACTTCCTTATTACAAAAGGAGCCAGCAAAGATGGATCAACTATGATCAGCTACTCAGCCGACTCACATGTTCTCTATGGTGAGCTCTATTACTGGCCTGCCATGAAGTACAACGCCGGCGCTATGCTTGACGTCTATGAATGGGACACAGGGAAATATCTCGGTAAGATTGAGCAGGCTGCAGCCACTTACTCAGTTGTAGGCAACATGAACCAGCATCAGCTGGCTATCGGTGAGACCACATACGGTGGCAGGGATGAGCTTCATAATCCTGACGGCATTATCGACTATGGCAGTCTGATATATATAACACTTCAGCGGGCAAAAACCGCCCGCGAAGCTATTCATACAATGATTGCCCTGACAGAAAAATACGGGTATTGCAGCTCGGGTGAATCATTCTCCATTTCTGATCCCAACGAAGTCTGGATTATGGAACTGATTGGCAAGGGTCCCGGCAAGAACGGACTGGCATTTGTTGCGCTCAGGATTCCCGACGGTTACATTTCAGGCCATGCCAACCAGGCAAGGATACAGACATTCCCTCTTGCCAACGGAAAGACATCGATCACTTCAAAAGAGGCTGACAAGATATTCAACCCGGAGGTTGAGGTTATCTATTCACACGATGTCATTGATGTTGCCCGCGGATTCGGATGGTTCAGCGGCACAGATGCGGAATTCAGCTTCAGTGATGTTTTTGCCCCTGTTACATTCAGTGGCGCCCGCGCCTGCGATGCACGCGTCTGGTCAGGATTTAACAAGGTGAACAGCACAATGGGCGAATACCTTGACTATGCCATGGGTCATGATCTCTCAAACAGAATGCCCCTCTGGATCAAACCTGACAAAAAACTCAGCATTGAAGATGTGATTGGTCTAATGAGAGATTATTACCAGAACACGCCGATGGATATGACAACTGATATTGGTGCCGGACCATACCTCAGTACTGTCAGGTGGAGGCCGATGAGCTTTAATGTTGACGGCGAAACATATGTCAATGAAAGAGCAATATCAACACAACAGACAGGCTTTTCATTCGTGACGCAGAGCCGCAGCTGGCTGCCTGACCCTGTTGGTGGCATACTCTGGTTTGGTGTCGATGATACCTATTATACCGTATACACTCCGATGTATTGCGGCATGACCAGGGTGCCACATTCATTTGCTGTCGGCAACGGTGACATCATGACCTATAGCGAAAACTCCGCTTTCTGGGTATTCAATGAAGTTACCAATTTTGTATATACACGGACCAGCATGATGATCGGTGACCTCCAGGCAAAGCAGAAAGAACTCGAGCAGAAGTTTTTAACCGAGACAGCCGAGATTGACAGGCAGGCTGCCGAACTCTTCAGGAAGTCACCAAAGAAGGCCATGGCCTTAGTGACTGACTATTCCGTTAAGTCTGGAGACAATACCGTACAGGAGTGGAGAGCTTTATACAAATATCTCTTTACCAAATACATGGATGGTAATGTCAAGACCAAAAGAGAACTAAAGGAGGGTTATAAATATGTCACGCCTGAAGTCAAGCAACCAGGTTATCCCGAGGAGTGGTACAGGAGAGTTGCCAACGATGCAGGAGAAAAACTCCGGCAGCCAAAAGGTGCCGGTCATTAAAATGATTTCTTCGTGCATTAATTAGTTTGCAGATTGTAAAAATTTATTTGTACATTTGCGACCGATTTTAAACGAGTAGAGACTACAAATATTCGAGTGATGGACTTAATGAAAGTTGTTGAAAAGGAATTTGCTGTAAATAATGAGTTTCCGAAATTCAAAGCCGGAGACACTGTTACAGTTCACTATAAAATC
>JALOMO010000024.1 GCA_025455395.1 Bacteroidales bacterium | reverse complement strand
TGACCGCTCTGCATTCATTTCCAATAGATCAAGGATAAGAGTGTTTAGGATAGGGTCGATTACATTGGCTGATGAGGGTGGGGCTAGTCCTGCAACATCCTGATTCTTCCCAATATAATCTAGAATATAGTCATAATATCTCTGTTGTACAGAAATTGATGAGAGATCGGATTCTATTCGGGCCATTTGCTCTAGCGCCTGTTGTCCTTGATAACTTAGATCTGTCACCTGATTAGTTGATCTATAATCTCGTAACTCAGTTTCAGATATTAGTAATGAATCTGAGATTTCCGAAATTTGCGCATCAATAAAATTTATGGTATTAACAGCAATTTTATTCTTTTTCGAAAGGTTTTCATCCAAGAATGTTTGCAAATATCGATTAAGATATTCTACAGTCAGGTCAATGTTTTCTCCCTTAAATTTTACATTTATAAGTGAAGACCTAATGTTTACAGGTGAGACTGAGATACGGCTCAGGTATTGCTTAGTCAAATTGTCGAGATGAAAAAACTCAAAATAGTGCCTGGGATCGCCCATGGGAATTGACGAGAAGTCTGGGTTGGCGGATACGGCAAATTTGTAATTACTATGGGTGATTGTTTCATTAAACTTGCATATAGTATCAATTTTGAAATTGGATCTGGATCCAACTACCATATTATCAACATAATTATAAAGCACAGCATTTTCCGAGAAGGCTTTAATGCTATAAGAACTGGCATTCAGGAATTGAATGTAGAATTTTACATTTATTGGTTGAATATGCGATTTATCAATATTTACTACATAGGGAGCGCGAGGGAATTCCTGGATTGTCTTTTGCAGAAGTTTATTTCCCTCAATAAAATAGCCAACCTCAAGGTTCAAACTTGTAATGGTTGAGGTTGCGAGAGAAAAAGACTTCACACTATTAACATCATCTTGCAGATTTCGTGCCTGTGTATATGCTTCCAATCCCCTGAAAAGTTCGCTTGAACCAAGGATTCTTGTTTGTTCATTTTCAAGAGGGCCTATAATCGAGTTTACCTCATATACTGGTGTGGAAAACTTGCTAACAACATATGCTAAGGATAATCCCAAAATTAAACATAAGAAGTAGATGTATTTAATAGCTAAGGCTTTTTTGATAAATTCCTTAATCATTAATATATCAGACTGAGAGTCATTATTAGCGGCCATTGGTACAGTGGTTTATATTAGAATCCAATAAAAAGCAATATAGCTATCAGTGTTGTGATTGAAGTCAATATTGTTGTATAGGTGATGTTAGCATAACTTGATGAAATGGCATCAAGCGGTTCTACAACAACCACATCGTTAGGGAGGATATAATATGTGTCTTTCTGGGCAATTTTGGAATCCGAAAGGTTTAACCTGTAATGTATAATTTTCCCACTTTCGTTTCTAATAAGAATAATATTTTTCCGGTCCCCATATCTAGTAATCCCACCCCCTAAACCGATGGCTTCATAAATATTTAGTTTGTCCTGGCTGAATTGAAATACACCTTGACGTTGAACTTCCCCAATAACCGTAATTTGATTGTCAACGAATTTAACTGTCACGGATGTGTTTGGAACATAGGCGCTTAATGATTCCTGTATTTTTTCAGCAGCTTGCGAGGTAGTTAATGACAGGACGTTAATTCTCCCTACAAACGGGAAGTTAATATTTCCGTTTTCATCCACAGGATATCCTAGCAATCCAGTTGCCCCTTCACCACCACCCCTAATCTCATCTTCAGAATTAAACATTTGATTTGCAAGTGGATCGATGCTTACCACCTTTATATACAATTTATCGAAAGGCATTATTACCTTTTGCAGCCTGGGATTTGCAATTGGCTCAGTAAGTTCCTCAATATCATTGAAGTATGTGAGATTCTTCTTTGGAACACATCCTGCATAGGCTAGCATGATGATCAGGATGATAATTGTTTTATTTTTCTCTCTCATAACCAGAAATATTACCCCAGGTAAAATCACAATCCTGTACGCATAAAAACTGATCGGATTGTTTTCAGTAAAATTATGAAATCCAAACGAAGTGACCAATTATCGATATAAGCCAAATCAAGTTCCATCCATTTTTGTAGCCGGATCGTGTTTCTGTCAGGCTTGACCTGCCAGAAACACGACAATCCGGGCTTAACAGAGAGTCTTCTTAATTGCCACCGTTTGTATTGGTATGTTTCTTCCGGCAGAGGAGGTCGTGGCCCGATCAATGACATTTCACCTTTGAGAACATTGAACAGTTGTGGCAGCTCATCCAACCCGGTTGATCTTAGAAATCGTCCGAATTTTGTTATTCGTGGATCATTCTTAATCTTAAAGGCCGGACTGTCAGCCTCATTTCTTGACTCAAGATTCTTCTTTAGGGATTCAGCATCCCTGATCATGGTTCTGAACTTGTATAGGTCAAACACTCTTCCGCGCAATCCGATCCTTTGCTGGGTGAAAATTACTGGTCCGGGTGAAGTAACTTTGATGACAATTGCTGAGACCAGCATAATAGGGAAGGAAAAGAGAATCAGGATGAGTGATCCGAAGACATCAATAATCTTTTTAACCACCAGAGCATAAGGATTGTGTGGTATATTGATGAACGTAAGAAACTTTCGGCCAGCTATCTCTGTTTTTATTGCACTTGATAAATTAATCTTCCTTTCATCATTATACATTAATCTGAAAACGATTCCCATTTCTTCGCATGATCTGATTACATTTCTAATCTCATTGGGGATGACTTTATTTTTCACATAAAGAACTTCATCAATAAGATCAACTTCCATAAGATCATTTAGTACCTGAATATATTCTTCCGGAATTATTACAATTCTATCTTCGTAACTATTTTTGATCTCCTCCGATGACGTGAAAATAGCAGCAATCCGATAACCCCAGACAGGAGTATTGCAAAGACTTTTAATCAATGGAAGGGATTTATCATCAGCTATCAGTACCACATTAATAAAATTATAACCTTGTGATCTGTATATCATGAAAATTCTATACTCAAAAACACGAAGAAACAGGAGAAAAATGAATCCAAGGAACACCACGTAAACTAAAAATCTTCGAGGGGGTTGATCAGGTTTAATGATAAAATAATAGAGGATAAGAAGCATCAGAACTACAGATGCGGCTACTGTATACTCTAGAAATAGTATCCTGAACCTTTTTGTTCTTGGAATTTCTGTTACCTGAAGAAGATAAAGGATAAATAACCAGACTGGCATGATAACAAGATAGAGCAAAAAATAAGTCCATTCGTTAAAAAAAATGTTTCCGGCTCTAACGGGGTTCAATAGATAGGCAAACTGGAATGCCAGGGCAATCGCCAGAATATCCAGGGAACCAAGAATAATATTAAGGAGATTCCATTTCTTGAGAAATGGAATAATCTGAAAGCGATAGAGTGTACTGAAGAGATCCATCAGCAGTTTATCTTTAGCTCAGGTATTGGGATTATCTGATCACAAACCGGAGAATTGATAAGCATTCAGGCAGCAGTGTTAATTTTCTTAGAATAAAAGTAGGTCAGTCCGTTAATCTCGGTCATGCTAATTGTCTGCAGGCCGGATTCCTCAAGCATATTGCTCACACTTCGGCGTGTAAGATATCTGTTGGTTCTGAAATCAATGAAACTATACATACGGTTTATAAATGGGATTTTTGATTCAATCCCAGTTTCATATGCTTCAGCTCTTTCGGAAAGATTACCAGGGAGGTTGCTGTATTTATCAGAAAACCCATTCTGCGACTTATTATCAATAAAACATCCGATAAAGTTGCAACTGACTGGCAGGATTTCAGAAATCGCTCTTAAAAAGTCTCTCATTTCCCTGACATGGTTAAGATGTTTCAGGTTAATAACTGTACTGACTCCTTTCAGATCCTCAGGTTCATAGAAGTAGTGACGGATTGAAGGTATGACAAGCATTTTTGTTTCAGAGCTCAATCCAAGAAGTTCAATGTAACTTAAGAAGCCTTCCCTGACAAGGTCAGATGGTTCCTCAAACAGCTGCGTTATACCGGTCTTTTTGTACAGAGCAGGCTTGCTGAAAGTCAAACTAACTGGCTGATCATTAAAGACATCTGTGCTATATGTGGAAATAGCTGAATTCATTCTGGTTGGTTCAAAAACTGTGTTGTAAAAGTAAGGTATAGCCACACATCAGACAAGTACAGCAGAGTCGATTAGCATAGGTGTTGATTACATAAAAACAGTGTAATTTGATTATTCACCTCTTTAACTCATTTGTTAACATTGTAAAGAGGATCGTTTGTCAAAAACTATATTATTTTATTAACAAATAGACATGAAATCTAATCTACGAACTAGGTTGACGTATAGGTTGAACATAATCAAGCGAATAGGTGCAATGAATCTCGAATTTTAAACCACTTGGCTTCAAATAGTGATTTGACTAACAGTCCGAAAAAATTGACGAAAATTTCATAAGCCTTCAGGCTGTTATTTTGTTTATGTATAACATATAAGAAGGACTCTGCTTAGACAACTTAATTGATAACAAATGAGTTGTAGTCTGTGATTAATGTCTGAAGCTATTTGAAAAGTGCAGGATCAGTTGATCTCACACCATTTTTAAACGCCACGACAAATGATTGTTCGAATCCATTATCCCGGCAGTAATTCTGAAATTTTGATGCCTCTGAGAGGGATTTGAATGCACCAACAGTAGTCCGGTATCCACCCATAAAAAGATATTCGTAGGTTTTATAGTCCTTTCCACCAATTGAGACTGGGTATGATCCTACAGGTTTTGTGTTGGCCAGTATCTGTACTCTGTAAATAACCTCATCCTCCTCTTTTAAGGCATCCTGAGCAACCGTGTCCTGAACTTTGGCAACTGAAGGTTCATTTCCAGTTTTCTTTATCTCCTTTTCTTCATTGGTTACATTAATTTTTGTTTTCGATTCCAGGTTTCTGGCTTCAGAATCCGTTATCCTTACATTATTTGAAAATGCAGCAATAAATGCTTGATTGTAACCGTTTTGCCGGCATACATTTTGAAATTTTGAAGCATCGGAAAGAGTACTGAATTCACCGACAGTAGTTCGATATCCGCCCATGTAAAGATATTCGTATGTCTTATAGGTTTTACCTGCTAATGTGATGCTGTAGCTGCCCACAGGTTTGACGTTAGCCTGTATCTGAACCCGATATATTAAATCATTTTCATCCAGCTTATCCTCCGAAGTATGAATTATAGCTTCATTCTTAATTTCGGTTGGTCTCTCATGTATATTTTCGGCCATGGGATTAATTTCCTTAACCGGTTCAATTGCTTGTTTCTTTGGCACTTCATTTACAGAACTAATGGATGCGACTACTGTTTGAACTTCCGGCTTTGAAGCTTCAGTTTCATCTTCAAATCCAGCCGAAGCTATGAACTGATCTGAAAGTGTGACTGATTCAACAGGTTTATTAACTAAAGTCACTTTTAACAATTGTGCCTTTACTCTTCCAGACCTTTCCCGTGAGGTATAAAATGCGGTTTCTCCATCAAGTAAATTTAATTTAAACGCGACCTCATCATGTTTTGAATTAATTACCTGTGCGATGCTTTGAGGTCGTGACCATCCATTTCCGTCATACCGGCTGACATATATGTCATAACCTCCTTCTCCCGGTAATCCGTCAGAAGAGAAATAGAGATTGTTTTCGTTGTCTAGTGAGGCATATAGCTCGTTTCCCTGTGAATTTATCTGATCTCCGATATTTTCAGGTTCACCCCATTTTTCTTCATCTTTTCTGCTTATGAACAGGTCGAGTCCTCCGTGGGTGCCAGACATGTCTGAAGAAAAGATCATGAAACTGCCGTCTTTAGAAAGCGCAGGGTGTGTGAAGAGGTTATTTCCAGTACAAAAGCTTTCAGGTTCACTCTCAGCGATCCATTTGTCACCGGAATATGCAGCTCTGAAAATCTTCTCCTTTTCACCTCCATCTGGAATACGCGTGAAATAAACAGTATTGTAATCGCTGCTAAAAGTTGCTGCATCAACAGGAAAGCTGAATAATAGTTCCGAGGCAAAGGGTCTGAATTCATCCGGGACAGAATCTCTGACCTGAGTAAAGTAAACCCCAGCAATTCCGAACGACAGATGCTTCGGCAACATTTTTTCAGCATTTTTTGAGTGGGAAAGGAAGATGATACCGTTTCTGAAAAACTGAACACCTGAAGAGGGCGGGACAATCTCAAGCTGAAAAGGCATGATCTGAAAGGGGACCACACGGATACTATCAGTGCTAATCGATAATGGAGTAAAATAAATTGATGATATAATTTCTTTGCAGTTAAAAAGGGCAGTAGTTCCGGTTAAAGTTCCAGAGTTAAGAATTGCACCTATCATTAAAGCATATATTACTTTCATAACATCATATTTTACTATTTACCAGTGCCAGTTTGTCCTTGATCCTGATCTGATACTTCCGAAGTTCATGCCAAATGCAATCTCTACGATGAGTTCCTCTTTATAGAAAGGGACATTGATTGGAAAATCCACAAGTGTTCCAAGATATAACTTTGGGAATTTGTATTGAAAGAAAAATGTCAGCTTATCGTAATCATGGAAATAGGTGCCAACACAAAAGTCCTCCATGTATATCTTCAGCATAGGATTATAGGTTTCTAAATCGTTAAAATCCAGAGAGTCATCAAGGTTAATTATTATAGATGGCTCCAGGACTATATTCAGTGACCGGCTCAAAACGAGCTTATAACCACCAGTCAGGAAGTATTGCCTTGATATAGGAACAGCATAGATCTCGTTTTCTGCATCATCCATTATTGATCCCAGCAGGTTGGTTGCAGAAATCCCGGCATAGCCCTGTTGCCCATAGTAATATAATCCGATATCCAAGTTAGGTATAAATGTGTTTTTAGGAGGAGCATCATATTCAGGGATCGAATCGGTTAAATTATAAATGCCTTTAAGTGCAATGCCTCCTGAAATAAATGATAAGTTTTTAGTGTTCAAGGGGAAGTGATAGGATCCTGCAGCACTTATGCCAATACTTTGTGATGTACCAATTACATCATTGTAAACTGATGCTCCGACTCCGTATTGGGTATAGCTCCTTGAGACGGGTGCCCCGAAATAGGTGGGGCCCTTTTTTGCAATTCTTGTATTCCAGCTCAACAGTTGAGATTTATCATTTCCCTGGAGGGCTGCGGTCAGGTCTAATGCCATAAAATCTTTGCTGCCGGCAACTGCCGGATTAAAAATAAATGGATCAAAGACAAAATTTGATAATGGGGTGGCTGGTGTATGCTGTGCATTTGAATCTGTTAAACCAGAAACTGCAATAAGAATTGAAAACATTATCAGTCCAGGATAGATTTGCTCCTTTAATTTCATGCATATTTGATTTGGTGCAACTAAATTTAATGCCAAGTTACTACAATCTTATAGCAAAGACAAGAGATAGTTATTATTAGGAGAACGGTTTTATTATCCATATATTTTTAAACCCTATACTGATACTTCTGTTTTTTATCCTATTATTGTGGCTCTTTGTTGAAAGGATTGTCTTTCGAAAAATCAGGTCTAAAGTTCTTTTGGCTTTTTAAGTCCTGCAGCCAGCCGCGGGTGAAGCCAAAGTCATGAAAGGCAGATACCACTCGGTTGTATTCGGAGGATGAGATGGGGCGGTTCAATGTTTGCCTTCGGCGAGCTCGTCCCGCTGTTGCGATCCTCGGTTCAAAGTTCCAGGGTTTCAAAGTTTCAGCTTTGCAGCATTTTGAAGTCTCCGGCTCCGATTCCGACAGACCACCCCCTCCCGAACCGCCATACGGCGGTCGGGAGACCCCTCCTGACTCAGGAGGGGAAAGGTCCATGGATTGGGGCGGATAGTACTGGGACATCAGGGAGATGTGGAGGTTGGGGGAGAGGTTTTCGGAGATAAGTTTAAGCACTCCGATGCTGTTCTCAACAAATCCGGGCAGGACGAGATGACGCAGGATAATGCCGCGACGGGCAATACCACGATCATCAGTTTGCAGGGTTGTGCCAACCTGATGAACCATCTCTTTCAGCGAGCTTAATGCATACTTGCTGTATTGCGGGACATCAGAAAGTTCATGCGCCAGATCGTCGTCCGAATATTTGAAGTCCGGCAGCCACACATCCACAATATCCTCGAGCGACCTGATAGTCTCTGGCAGATCGTAACCATTGGTGTTGTATACTATCGTGGGATAATGACCCCGTTTGTGCAACTCATACACTATCATTACCATCTGCGGGACAAAATGTGACGGAGAGACAAACCCGAGATTGCCCTCAGACATTGGCAGTAGGTCAATAATGGCATCACACACCTCATCAAGGGTCATAATTGTTCCCTGTGTGCCAAGCCGGGAAATCTCCCAGTTCTGGCAATAAAGACATTGCATGTTACAGGAAGGAAAGAAGAGATTAACTATGCCCTTGTCTCCTGATACGGGCGGCTCCTCTCCCTTGTGTATCACCAGTGAAGAAACATGTATCCTGTCGTCTGAGCGGCACCAGCCTTCGGAGCAGGTGCGGTCGGCGTTGCAGCGGCGGGGGCAGGAGTTACAGGGTTCCAAAGTTTCAGAGTTTCAAAGTTTCAGAGTTGTTGTATTGTCCTGCGGTCTTGCAGTCCTGCGGTCCTGCAGTCATCTCTTCATAAAGTTCAGGCACTTTAGGCACTTTAGCTCACTTTAGTCCCTCCGAACTCCCAGGAGAGTAGCCGAAGTAGCATTAATAATTGTTATACTAACATAGTCGCCGGGTTTGGTGTCTGCTGCCTGAAAGACAACCACCTTATTGCCGGTAGTGCGGCCCATCATGGCACCTGCAGGCTTCTTTGCCTTGCCTTCAACGAGCACCTTGAAGGTTTTGCCTATATCTGCTTTCTTGCCTTTGGCTGATAGCTGATTCTGCAGTGCAATTATATCGTTCAGCCTCCGGGTCTTGACAGTCTCAGGCACGTCGTCCTTCATATGTCGTGCGGCTTTAGTGTCAGGTCTCTCTGAGTATTTGAACATATATGCAAAATCAAAGCCAACCTCATGCATCAGGCTCAGGGTCTCCCGGTGCTCCTCATCGGTCTCACCGCAGAATCCGGCTATTATGTCTGTCGACAGGGTGCAGTCCGGCACAATCCTTTTGATGGCATTGATCCTGTCCAGATACCACTCCCTCGTATATTTACGGTTCATCCTCCCGAGTACTGAGCTGCTGCCGCTCTGCACCGGCAAGTGAATGTGCTTGCAGATGTTGTCATGTTTCGCCATAGTATGCAATACATCATCTGACAGATCCTTCGGATGACTGGTAGAGAAACGGACGCGCAG
This sequence comes from Bacteroidales bacterium, assembly GCA_025455395.1. Taxonomy (GTDB): domain Bacteria; phylum Bacteroidota; class Bacteroidia; order Bacteroidales; family VadinHA17; genus SR-FBR-E99. Next base: position 24,179 of record JALOMO010000024.1, on the reverse strand, counting down.
ACGGGGGTCGATGGTGGCGACCATTTCTAGCAATCGGGGGAAGTTGATTTGTTTTTGATTATCAATTGAGAGTGTTTGCGAGTTTGACAATACCACCCCGTCCTCCGCCGGTTGGCGGAGTCCACCCCTCCTTATCAAGGAGGGGAAATCATTGTTATCTGTTTCCGTTCCGGTCCATGAATAGGAATTCACATTCTGGCCCAACAGCGTTATCTCGCGGTAACCTTTCGCAAATATCTCCTGTGCTTCCCGAACGATTGTATGCGGATCGCGGCTGCGCTCTGCACCTCTTGTATACGGCACCACACAGTAAGCGCACATATTGTTGCACCCACGCATGATAGATATAAACGCTGACACCCCATTGCTCTCAAGCCTCACAGGTGAGATATCTGCATAGGTCTCCTCACGCGATAAGAGAACGTTTACGGCCTTGTGTCCTTCACCGGCCGATGAGACCAGCATGGGCAGGTCGCGATAGGCATCGGGGCCGACAACCATATCAACCATCTTGTCGCTATCGAGGAGTTTCTCCTTCAGCCTCTCCGCCATACATCCAAGCACGCCCACAATCACCTGCGGGCGTTTTCTTTTTTCACTCCTGAAGAGGTCGAGCCTGCCCCATACTCGCTGTTCGGCATTCTCACGTATTGAACAGGTATTGACCAATATGAGGTCAGCCTTTTTTATGTCCTTTACAGGCTCGTAGCCGGCATCCCCTAGTATTGATGCAACGACCTCGCTGTCAGCCACATTCATCTGGCAGCCGTAGGTTTCGATGTAGTATTTCTTTGGCATGTTAAGTTCAATGGCACAAAAATATACATAAATGAATATCAGGGGATGTTTTTATGTTCTTGTGCATGTTTGTTTAAAAAAGTAAGTTTAAAAGCAGATGCTCTAAATTCATCCAGAGGGACATACCACCCCCCGTCCGCCAACTGGCGGACGTACCCCTCCTGACTCAGGAGGGGAAAGATATTGTGTCTCCACGTACGTTACGGTTAGGATGGTGGATTGGCAGAAAAATGTATTTTTGCATCAGATAACATTTTCATAAAAATGTCAGGTCACAGTAAATGGTCAACCATCAAGCGCAAGAAGGGAGCTGCTGATGCAAAGAGGGGAAAGATCTTTACAAAGATCATCAAAGAGATAATGATATCTGTCCGTGAGGGAGGGTCTGATCCTAACGGTAATGCACGCCTGCGCCTGGCGATACAGAACGCCAAGGGGGCCAATATGCCCAAGGATAATATTGACAGGGCGATCAAGAAGGCATCAGGTGCAGAGGCCGAAGCCTATCATGAGATGACTTATGAAGGCTATGCTGCCAACGGCATCGCGGTCTTTGTCGAAGGCCTTACTGACAATACGAATCGGACGCTGGCCAGCATTCGCTATATCTTCAATAAATATAACGGCGCACTAGGTCCGAACGGATCGTTGACTTTCCTCTTTGACCGCAAGGGCGTCTTTACAATCAATGCAGAAGATGCAGCCGGACATGAACTGGAGAATCTTGAGCTGGAGCTTATCGATGCAGGTGCGGAAGATATCATTGCAGATCAGGAGATGATCACAGTCACTTGCGCCAAGGATGACTTCGGAAGCGTGAACCGCAAGATCGAAGCGCTTGGAATAGAGGCTGAGGAAGCCAAGCTGAAGCGGGTGCCCAAAGAGACAAAGACTCTAGATATCGATTCGGCACGGAAAGTGATGAAGCTGATTGAGGCGCTTGAGGATGACGATGATGTCCAGGCTGTTTATCACAACCTTGAGATAACGGATGAGCTTGCCGAAGCGCTCGACTGAAAAGAACAGTATATTTGCATAATGAAAAACAGGCTCCTATCTCTTGCCATTTTCATCCTGACCCCAATAGTCATGGCGGCACAGGAGAGCTTCAGCGTGCTGGAGATAATGAACGAGGGACGTACAATAAACGAGCAGGAAAAGCTAATCATCAATCAGGACCCGGCTCTTGATACACTTATCAGCCGTCATATTATGGCCAATGCCATGAAAAAGGGCGTTGACGGATGGCGCATACAGATCTACCGCGGCGGCCACCGAACAGCAAACGATGACGCCAATAAGGTGAGAGCCAAATTCATGGAAGACTTTCCTGATGTGAAAACATACCTTACATTCGACAGACCCAACTGGTTCAAGGTGAAGGTCGGTGACTACAGGACCAGGGAAGAGGCAGCAACAATCTTTTTTACAGTACAGGCAAAGTACCCTGAGGCATACCTTATCAGGGACGTAATTGCCTTTACAAGTTCAGAAAAATAGAGATGAGTGACAGCATAAAGCACGAATGCGGGATAGCACTGATGAGACTGCTTAAGCCCGCGGGATACTACATTGATAAATACGGGTCATGGGATTACGCTCTGCAGAAGATGTATCTCATGATGGAGAAGCAGCACAACAGGGGACAGGACGGTGCCGGGCTGGCAGCCATCCGTATTGGAGCGAAACCCGGAACAAGGTATATATACCGCCAGCGTTCAAACCTGTCCAATTCCATTAAGGAGGTATTCACGAAAATTTATCCCGACATCGAGGCAAATCACTGTGATGTCTGGTTGGGTCATCTTAGATACGGAACATACGGCAGCTATAACATTGATTATGTGCATCCTGTGACGCGCGAGAATAACTGGCGCTCACGTAGCCTTGTGATGGCGGGGAACTTCAACCTGACCAATATGGAGGTGATATTCAATCACCTCATCGAGATAGGACAGAATCCGATCGACTTTTCAGACACAATCACAATACTCGAAAACGTAGGTCACTTCCTTGATGAAGAAGTTGAGAGACTCTACAGGTACTATAAGGAGAAGGGATACAGCAAGCGTGATATCTCACCTATTATTGAGAAGGAACTTGATCTGGCAGAGGTGCTTCGCAATGCTGCCCGCCGCTGGGACGGAGGTTATGTGATGGCCGGAATGACGGGGCACGGCGACGCCTTTGTGCTGCGTGATCCCGCCGGCATAAGACCGGCTTTCTGGTATGCTGATGATGAAGTTGTTGTGGCAGCATCAGAGAGGCCAGTCATACAGACAGTGTTCAACATCAGGACCGACAGTGTCAATGAACTTGATCCGGGTAAATCGCTGATAGTGAAAGCATCGGGAGAGTGGTCTATAAAGGAGATACTTCCTGCAGATGAACCGGCCAAATGTTCCTTTGAGCGGATATATTTTTCGCGCGGTACTGACAAGAATATTTACCGGGAACGTAAGAAGTTGGGAGAGACGCTTACAAAACCTGTCCTGGCTGCTGTCAATCATGATATTGAAAAAACAGTATTTTCATACATCCCCAATACTGCTGAAAGCGCCTTCTACGGTCTGATAAAAGGTATTGACGACTGGCTGAATAACAGGAAGAAAGACGCCATTCTGAAGAAGGGAAAATCACTGACACCGGCGGAGCTCGAAAAGATCATAGAAGTAAGGCCACGCATTGAAAAGATAGCGGTAAAGGATGCCAAGCTCAGGACATTCATAACGGAGGACAGCAGTCGTAAGAACATGGTTGAACACGTTTATGATGTCACATATGGTGTTATTAGAAGAGGTATTGACAGCCTGGTGGTGATAGATGACTCCATTGTAAGGGGCACTACACTGAGAGAGAGCATCATACGCATTCTTGACAGGCTTGATCCGGCAAAAATTGTAATAGTCTCCTCCTCACCACAGATCCGTTACCCCGACTGCTACGGTATTGACATGGCCAGGCTGGGTGACTTCATAGCCTTCAAGGCCGCCATAAACCTTATCAGGAAGAGAGAGCGGGAGGATATCATCAGGGGAGTATACGCAAGGGCTCTTGAAGAGCTTCAGAAGCCTGACGGCGAAATGGTAAATGCAGTAAAGGAGATATATGCTCCCTTCACTGACGCTGAAATTTCAGGAATGATTGCCGTGATGCTTAAGGCACCGGGAATAGGAGCTGAGGTGGAGGTTGTTTACCAGTCGATTGAGGGACTGCATGAGGCTTGTCCTGATCACACCGGTGACTGGTATTTCACCGGTAACTACCCGACACCCGGAGGCAACAGGGTTGCCAACAAGGCCTTTGTCAATTATATGGAGGGGATCAACGAGAGAGCTTATTAGATTGCAGGGCGCAGGGGCTAGGTTAAGGTCGAGGTTAAGGTCGAGGTTGAGGTGCAAGGAGCAAGCAAAATTTGCGATTTGCGATTGTCGAATTGTTTCTTCCGTCTTCGGTCTTCCGTCAACGTAGAGATGTGATATGTGAGGGGGTTGGTGTTCGGTAATCAGCCTCCGCTGAAGCTACGGCTGACAAAGTCAGTGATCGGTAATCGGTGTTAATTGTTTTGCGGTTATGCGGTTATCGTGAGGACCCTCAGACCTCAGACCTTCAGACCTCAGACCTTTAACCTCTATTGCGAAATGTCAAAGTCTTCGCGGTAGGAGGCGAGATGGCGGTTGACCTTCTCGATATATATGTCACGCACTGTGATCATTATCCCTGTTTCCTCCACATTGCCGAAATGATGATTAATGAAGGTCCCGAAGCATTTCATGGTTGGAGATAGGTTCATGTAGGCATTGATCAGCGGAGGGATGTTTTCACCCAGTTTGCGCACCTCCTGTGACAGTATTTTCAGATCTTCCTTGAAAGTCCACCCGGTGAAAATCTTTTTCATCTCATCCTTATGAACATCAATTGAGATAGGATCAGATGGGACAGCGAGCTTATGCTTATCGGGGAAGTGTTTCAGCATAAAATAGAGGATCATATTCCTCGCCTGCTGATTATAATGGGTATACATCGTCACCTTCCCGAAGAGGTACCTGATCTGGCGGTTGTCGATGATGATTGCCCCCAGCCCGTCCCACAGGTTATCCAGGGCGAAGAGGCTCTTTCGTCCCATTGCTGCGCTCTGATACTCAGGCCTGACAAATGATCGACCCAGTTCCATAGTGTGGGGAAGGTACTTGCGAATGAATTTACGGGAGAAGGTAAAGTATGCTGAGGAGGCGAAACGGTTAACGGAGAAATCCTTTTCTTTTGGTCCGGGGAAGATAAACCTGTAACCGCCTATTATCTCGCGGTTATCAGGATCCCAGATGATAAGCTGCTTCTGAGGATGGTCAGGATCAAGGTCATACTCGTCGAGGTCGAGCGCCTTTCCCGTACCTCCGCCGGCGTGCCTGAAGGTGAGCTCACGTATACGGCCGATCTCGTTCATGAGAAGAGGTGAGGTCCGGCTGTCAAAGAGATAGACTTCATTGTTGCCGTAATTGGTAGGCCTTAGCATGCCAATGCGGGCAAGCTCATCCATCAGCTCCTGTACAGGAACCGCTGCACCTATCGGTTCCATCTTCCCGTGTTCCAGTTGATTATCCACCCGGATGATTTGATTGAAGACCAAAAATAAGAAATAATATCAACCTCAAGCTATAGTTTTCTGTAAATTATAAGTTTTCTCCCGCACCATGTCAGCCCACTCCTGTGGGCTCTTTGAGCGGTCAAAGGTCTGCCACGGAATGGGTTTGCCGAAATAGAGATCGATCTCCTTTCCCTTCTGCCTGAACATCTCATCGACAAGGTAGAGCATCTCAATGTTCGCCTTTATGCCCAGGCGTCCACGGAAGGCGGAAAGGTTATAAAAGAATGAGCTGTTACGTCCCTCGAAGTAACAGGGGATGACATCCCGTTTATGTTGTATGGCCTTGACAATGAAGCTCTTCTGCCATTTAAGGTCAGTGATAACCCCCTTTATCTTGCGCGAGCATATCCCCGCCGGGAAATTCAGTATCTGGCAGTCAGACATATAGGCTTCTTCCATGAGCCTGGCAGCTTCGCGTCCAAGTGTGCCGTGTTTGTTCACGGGGAGGAAGATGCCTGCATAATTTGGTATGTTCAGAAGTAAATCGTTGACAGGGAATTTTATCTCACGGTAATGTTTTGAAAGCTCACTCATGAAGACCATGCCATCGAGTCCGCCGAGGGGATGATTTGAGACGAAAATATAGCGTCCTCCGATGGGGAGGTTTTCAAGATCGTGGACGTGATGCCTGATACCCATGAAACCAAGGGCGGCGTCGTTAAAGGGTGATCCGTGAAGGTCAGCAAAATTTCTAAGTATCTCATTGAGGTCATCCTGGTGGACAATACGTTTCAGGTACCTGATTAAAAAACCCGGCAGCATCCTGGCAAGCTTCGGATTCTTGTCGTGAAGCACCTTCTCAACATCTATTTGTACAGGTTTCTGATTTTCGTGCATAGGCTGTTTGACGACAAACAAATATACAAAAAATGAGGAGGGGGAAATTAAGGGATAAAGGTTCTATTTTAACACAGAGTGACACAGAGTTAAAGGGGGAGTTTCACTGTTTTTGATTTCTGAATCCAAACAGTGTTACTCTGTTAGAACTCAGTGCAACCCAGTGGTTAAGATTTTTAACACAGATTGACACAGAGTTGAAGGTCAAGTTTTACTGATTTTTTGTCTTGCAGTCAAATGTCTTGCAGTCTTGTAGTCAAAGCCTCCGGACTTTGCAGGGCTCCTTGTTCCTCAATTCTTGTTTGAGACCGATTACCCCTGTCTCTACGCTTTATGCTTTACGCTAACCCCTCCACCCTGTCGCATTTTCGCTCCCTCGCCCCATCGTCTCCTTCTCTATATAACTTATTGCCAACGACATACATTTATGAATATGAAAGTTTTCAACAAAAGTGAAGAAAAATGGAGTGAAGTGGAGTAAAGTGGGAAATATTTTTTTACTTTAGCCTCTTGAAACAACAACTGTGATGGCCACATTTATCGGCGATTATACATGCAAGCTTGATGCAAAGGGAAGAGTCATCCTTCCTTCAGCATTCAAGAAGCAGATGCCTCCGGCAGCTGAGGATCGCTTCGTGGTCAGAAAAGATATCTTCGAGAGATGCCTTGTTTTGTACTCGATAGACGACTGGAACAGGCAGCTTGATAAGATTCGCAGCAGGATTAACCCATACAACAGGGAGCACAATGTCTTTCTGCGAAACTTCTTCAAGGGCACAGCTGAGGTAGCACTCGACAGCAGCAACAGGCTGCTTATTCCGAGGCGTCTGCTTGACCTTGCAGCTATCGGAAGGGATGTTGTCCTTGCCGGGCAGGATGGGCGAATAGAGATGTGGGCGGAAGAGGTTTACACTCACATTGACATGCCATCTGACGACTTCGCCAACCTGGCGGAGAAGCTGCTTGGATCTACAGAATCCGGAACAACCTGATGACGATCTATCACCTCCCCGCTCTGCTCGGTGAGAGCATAGCAGGGCTTAACCTCAGGCCCGACGGGATCTATGTCGATGTTACTTTTGGAGGCGGAGGCCACTCGAAAGCGATACTCGAGAAGCTCACAACCGGAAAGCTCATTGCATTTGACCAGGATCTTGATGCAGCGGTCAACATTCACCGTGACGACAGGCTGACGTTTCTGAACCAGAATTTCAGGTATCTGAAGAACAATCTGCGCTACCTCGGATATACCTCCATCGATGGTCTTATTGCAGACCTGGGTGTTTCATTCCACCAGTTTGATGAACAGGAGAGGGGATTCTCTTTTCGCGGCGACGCGGTGCTTGACATGCGCATGAACCGTCAGGCGCCGCTGAAGGCAGCCGACATACTGCGAACATACAGTGAGGAAGAGCTGGCATCAGTATTCTATCGTTATGGTGAACTGACAAACTCAAGGAAGCTTGCAGCAGCAATAGTAAAGGCTCGCTCAACAGCACCTGTCATGACGGTTAGCGATCTGACAACAGCCCTCAAGGGACTTATCCCTGCCAGGGAGATGAACAAGTTCTACGCAAGAATCTTCCAGTCGTTACGCATCGAGGTTAACAGCGAGATGGATGCCCTGACCGAGATGCTCGAGCAGGCGCTGCAGATGCTGAAACCGGGAGGCAGGCTGGTAGTGATAACCTACCACTCTCTTGAAGACAGGCTGGTTAAGAACTTCATGCATACCGGCAATTTTGATGGTAAGACAGAAAAGGATTTTTATGGTAACCTGATTGTCCCTTTCAGGGTGCTTAACCGCAGGGTAATTGTGCCAACTGATGAGGAAACTACGGTAAACAGCAGGGCGCGCAGTGCCAGGCTAAGGATAGCTGAAAAGATTTGATGGCGATGGTAGAACAGAAGACGAAGCAAAAAAAGGGCACCGGTAACCTGATCAAAGGGCTTATCAGTGGGACTTTCATCTCCGAGAGGCTTATTCTCAATAACATGAGGTATGTCTCGCTTCTTTTTGTGATTGCTCTCATTTTCATCACGAACAGGTTTCAGGCTGAGCGCGTGGAGCGTGAGATAATAAAGCTGGAGCAGGAGGTAAGAGATATGCGCGCGGAATCGCTCTCCGTCTCTGCCGAGCTTGGCAGTGTAAGCCGACAGAGCGAGGTTTATGATCTGGTTAAGGAACGCGGACTGGGGCTCGAGGAGCTTCGGACACCGCCATACAGGATAGTAGTCAATGAGTAAAACGATGAAACCAAAGGATCAGATACTGGCACGTACCGGGATAATATACGGTATCGTGGTGGTAATGGCCCTTGCTGTCTTCATACGGATCATTATACTGCAGTTTGTTCAGTCTGAGAAGTGGGCGGCAATGGCTGACAAGATCGTCTTCCGCAGGGAGGTGGCAAAAGCAAGCCGGGGAGACATTCTCTCAGACGACGGCCGTATCCTTGCCAGCTCCATACCCTATTACACCGTTTACATGGACACCCGCAGTTCAGGCATGGCTGACACAACATGGGCAAAAGGTATCAGCGGCCTCAGCAGAGGTCTGTCGAGGTATGTGGGAGTCCACTCACCGGAAGGATGGAAGAATGAACTTACCCGTGCCCGAAAACGGGGCGACAGATACTTCATGATCAAGAGGCATGTCAGCTATGAAACATTAAAGCACCTGAAGGAACTACCCATCTTCAGGCACGGCAAGTTCAGGGGTGGGTTTGTCTATCAACCTGAGAACATGCGCATCATGCCCAACGGACTATTGGCAAAGCGAACCATTGGATATATCACTGAAGACAGCACTGTGAACATAGTGGGCCTTGAAGGATCATTCAACAATTATCTGGCAGGAAAGGACGGTCTCAAGGTGCAGCAGCGCCTGACCGGCGGGGCGTGGATCGATGTCGATAACCTGGAAAATATTCGTGCAAGGCACGGCCATGACATAGTGACGACCATAGACCTTGACCTGCAGGATGTTGCGGAGAATGCCCTTTACAGACAGCTCTCAAAACATGGAGCACACCATGGATGCGTGGTGGTGATGGAGGTGAAAACAGGTGATATAAAGGCTATCGCCAACCTTGAAAAGGGTTCAGACGGAGCTTATCATGAGACTTATAACTATGCTATTGGTGCGAGCACCGAGCCAGGTTCAACCTTCAAGCTGATGTCAATGATTGTGGCACTGGAGGACGGTGTGGTTGACCTTGATGATCTCATTGAAACCGATGACGGCACTGTCAGGTATTACGACAAGGTGATACGCGATCATGAGGAGAAGGGGCTTGGCACTATCACTGTGAAGGAGGTGTTTGAGCACTCATCAAATGTGGGGACGGCAAAGATCATCTACGACAACTACAAGGATAACCCGAAGAAGTATGTTGACCGCCTTTACTCAATGCAGCTTAACAAGCCGTTGGGGCTGCAGATAAAGGGGGAGGGCAAGCCTGTGATAAGATATCCGGGAGACAAGCTCTGGTCGGGTATCTCACTTCCAATGATGTCTCATGGCTATGAGATACAGATGACACCTCTGCAGATACTAACATTCTACAATGCTGTGGCAAACGGTGGAAAGATGATGAAGCCCAGGTTCGTTTCGGAGGTGCGTGACGGCAGCTGGACGATAAAGACATATGACCCTGAGGTGATCACCAATGCCATCTGCTCGCGTTCGACTATAAAAAAGGCACGTGCCATGCTCGAGGGAGTGGTTGACAGCGGCACAGCCATGAACCTGAGGAACACCAACTACCGGATTGCTGGCAAGACAGGCACAGCGCAGATAGCAAACGCGAAATACGGATACCGGTCCGGAGCCCGTATTTCATACCAGGCATCCTTTGTCGGATATTTCCCCGCAGAGGATCCGCTTTATTCCTGCATCGTGGTTGTCAGTGACCCCTCGAATTTTGTCTACTACGGAAATGTGGTTGCCGGGCCGGTTTTTCGGGAGATCGCTGACAAAGTGTATGCCAGCAGTTTTTATCGCGATCTGATCGCGCTAACCCCCGCAAACGATAAGGCAATGAAGGCGCCCGAAGCTGGTAACGGCTATTATGAGGATATAAACAACGCACTTCGTACGCTGAATATACGGGCAAAGAGGAATGCTGACAGCGAGTGGGTCAGAACGCGTGAGAGTGGCGACACTCTTCGTGTGGTTGACCTGGCTCTTACGGAGGGTCTTATGCCCAATGTTGTGGGTATGGGGTTGCGCGATGCGATGTACCTGCTTGAGAACAGCGGGCTGAGAGTCAGATACACCGGGCGGGGCAGGGTCATCAGGCAATCGCCGCAGGCAGGAGTCAGGATAACAAGAGGAGGAACAGCAGTAATAGACCTGAAGCTATGAGTAAGAGAGCTCTGAGAAAAATACTTGAGGAGATTAAGATTATCTCAATGCATGGAGCGCCGGACAGGAGCATCACCTGTGTAACTGCTGACTCACGGGGTGTCATACCGGGCAGCCTGTTTGTCGCTGTCAGGGGAACAATGAGTGACGGTCATGATTTCATAGCCAGAGCTGTCGCTGCCGGAGCAGTGGCGGTCATATGTGAACGGTGCCCGGAAGAGATGGCTGAGGGTGTTACTTTCATAGTCACCGATGACTCTGCTGCCGCCACAGGACTTGCAGCATCAGCTTTTTACGATTATCCTTCGCGTAAAATCAGACTCACCGGTGTGACAGGTACCAATGGCAAAACCACCATTGCTACCTTGCTTTACAATACTTTCGAGTCGCTTGGATATAAATGCGGTCTCCTCTCTACGGTATGCAACTATGTTCATCTCAGGCGTGAGGATGCTACACATACCACACCTGATCCTGTCAGGCTGAATGCCTTGCTTGCAGATATGGTTGAAGAGGGATGTGAGTATGCCTTCATGGAGGTCAGCTCGCATGCTGTAGACCAGAGGCGCATTGCCGGACTGACATTCTCCGGCGGGGTCTTTACAAACCTGACACACGATCATCTCGACTATCACGGCACATTCGACAACTACCTTGCCGCAAAGAAGAAATTCTTTGACGGGCTGCGTCCGGAAGCCTTTGCCCTGGTGAATTCTGACGACAGGAACGGCAGCGTCATGTTACAGAACTGCAGGGCATCGAAGCATACCTTCTCAATGCATAGTATGGCCGATTTCCGCTGCATCATCACAGAGCAGGGATTTGAAGGAATGCTGCTCAAAGTCAATGGCACCGAGGTATGGACGCGCTTTTTAGGTGACTATAATGCTTCAAACCTCCTGGCAGTCTACGGCACATCACTTTTATTAGGTGCAGATAAGGGTGAGGTTCTCAGGGTGCTCAGCACACTATATCCTGTCTCAGGTCGCATGGAAGTAATCCGATCATCAGTCGGAATCACCGGTATTGTTGACTATGCACATACACCTGATGCCTTAGAAAACGTCATCAATGCTGTCAACAGGCTTAGACAGGGCAATGGCAGACTGATCGTTGTTGTAGGGGCCGGGGGCGACCGCGACCGCACGAAAAGGCCGGTTATGGCCCGCATAGCCGCTGGCGGAGCTGACAGGCTTATACTTACATCAGACAATCCCCGGAGTGAAGATCCGGAGAGGATCATAGATGAAATGCAGGAAGGCCTCTCTCCTGACACAATTGCAAAAATGATAAGGATCACAGGAAGGGCTGAAGCTATTAAGGCTGCTGTGATGCTTGCGTCGCCCGGCGACATAATAATAGTTGCCGGCAAGGGGCATGAGACATACCAGGATATAAAGGGAGTGAAGCACCATTTTGATGACAGGGAAGAATTACGTAAAGCATTTAAAATGAGTTAATATGTTGTATTATCTGTTCAGATATCTCGATACTTTGGATATTCCCGGCGCCGGGGTCTTTAACTACATCTCCTTCAGGTCTGCTGCTGCTGTCATTACCTCACTTATAATTTCCCTCCTCATTGGTAAAAGAATCATCGGATTCCTTCAGCGCAAGCAGATAGGTGAGACTATCCGGAATCTTGATCTTGAGGGACAGTACAGGAAACAGGGCACTCCGTCAATGGGAGGAATAATAATCATTGCTTCCATCATCATACCATCACTACTGTTCGCCAGGCTTGATAATGTATATATCATCCTGATGCTCATCACAACCGTCTGGCTGGGATTCATAGGATTCATGGATGACTATATCAAGGTCTTCAAAAAGAACAAGGAGGGGCTTGCAGGACGCTTCAAGATTATCGGACAGATTTCACTGGGGCTGATCGTTGCCCTTACGCTTTATATCAGTAAAGATGCCGTCATCAGGGTTGATGTCGTTGCTCCGCGCAATGCCACGGTGGCACAGTATGATGTATCTCAGATGGAACCTGAGAATGAATTCCCCCAAACGACAGCTGTCAACATCAAGTCGACAAAGACCACCATACCCTTTGTCAAGAACAATGAATTTGACTACTCATGGCTTGTCCCTTTTGCACAGGGTGAAACGAAGCAGCTGCTGGGATGGCTGGTTTTCGTGGTGGTAGTGATATTCATAGTGGTGTCCGTCTCAAACGGGGTCAATCTTACTGACGGGCTTGACGGATTGGCGACAGGCACCTCCGCGGTGTCAGGGGTTACGCTCGGGGTGCTTGCCTATGTCTCAGGTAATATCATCTATGCCGACTATTTGAACATAATGTATATACCCAATATTGGTGAGCTGGTGATCTTTGTCAGCGCCTTTGCTGGTGCTACAATAGGATTCCTGTGGTACAACTCATACCCGGCACAGGTCTTCATGGGTGATACCGGCAGCCTGACCCTGGGAGGGATTATAGCCGTTCTCGCAATCATCATCAGGAAGGAGTTACTGATACCTATCCTCTGCGGGATCTTCCTCGTCGAGAATCTCTCTGTTGTGATGCAGGTTAGCTGGTTCAGGAGAACGAAGAGGCTGTACGGTGAAGGAAGGCGCATATTCCTTATGGCTCCGCTACACCACCATTATCAGAAGAAAGGATATCCTGAACCAAAGATAGTGACACGATTCTGGATCGTCGCCATCATACTGGCAGTGTTCAGCGTGGTAACACTCAAGATGAGATAGAGAATGAAGAAGAAGATAGTCATACTTGGAGCAGCAGAGAGTGGCGCAGGTGCAGCAGTGCTGGCACAGAAGCAGGGTTTTGATGTCTTCGTTTCTGACAGCGGGACGATAAAGGACAAGTACCGGGAGATGCTTACTTCACGCAACATTCCTTTTGAGGAAGGTAAACATACTCTTGAACTGATTTATAATGCCGACGAGGTGATCAAGAGCCCGGTTATCCCGGATAAAAACCCGATGATAGTTGCGCTGCATGAAAAGAATATCCCGGTGATTTCTGAGATTGAGTTTGCCGGGCGCTATACGTCGGGATACAAGATATGTGTTACCGGCAGTAATGGAAAAACCACCACCACCAACCTCATCTTCCACATGATGAAGAAAGCCGGGCTCAATGTGGCAATGACCGGCAATGTAGGCAACAGCTTTGCACTTGCCGTAGCTGAGGGCGGATATGACTATTATGTCATTGAACTGAGCAGTTTTCAGCTTGACGGCATGTATGACTTCAGGGCTGAAATGGCCATCCTGATGAACATAACCCCAGACCATCTCGACAGGTACAACTACGAGATGCAGAACTATGTAGACTCAAAGCTACGCGTCATCCGTAACCAGCGCAAAGATGACGTTTTTATATGGTGTGCTGATGACCCGGTGACACTGAAGGAGGTGGCAAAGCGCACCCTCAGTTGCAGATCGCTGCCTTTTTCTATTGACCGTTGCGAAGGTATGGCAGCATGCGTTGAAAACGATAATCTCATTCTTGACATAATCCAAAAATCCAGCCTTATGACCATCCACGACCTGGCGCTGAAAGGACGCCACAACACTTACAACTCGATGGCAGCTGCCATCGCGGGCAAGGTTCTGAACATCCGCAAGGAGACTATTCGTGAGAGTCTGACCGACTTCCAGGGTGTCGAACACAGGCTCGAGTCTGTCATCATGGTGGCGGGGATAAACTTCATAAATGACTCAAAAGCGACGAATGTCAATTCTACATGGTACGCCCTCGAGTGCATGAAGCCGGACGTGATATGGATTGCCGGAGGGATTGACAAGGGTAATGACTATTCTGAGCTAGACTTAGTGGTGAAGGAGAAGGTTAAGGCCATTGTATGCCTCGGCAAGGACAATCATAAGATCATCGAGGCATTTGGCGGGGTTGTCCCCACGATAGTGGAGACAACATCAATGGAGGAGGCGGTCAGATCGGCTTACTACCTGGCTCATAAGGGCGATACCGTGCTTCTCTCTCCGGCATGTGCCAGTTTTGATCTCTTTAACAACTACGAAGACCGTGGCCGGCAGTTCAAGATGGCTGTAAGAAACTTATAGGTTATGGCAGGTGTGACGATAAGACGGTTTTTTAAAGGTGACAGGTACATGTGGGGTCTGATAGCCCTCTTCATGCTTGTCTCGCTGCTGTCAGTATACAGCTCCTCCGTCGGGGTTGCATATTCGTCACATCATGGCAACACCTTCTATTTCCTGAGGACACAGTTCATCATGCTGATGCTGGGACTGACCATCATCGTTGTCACTCACTGGATACCTTATATTAAATACATGCAGTTTGCCACCATAGGGCTGGTTGTGGCGGTGATACTGCTTGGCGTAACACTGGTGGCAGGTGTCAGTATCAACGAAGCAAGCCGCTGGCTTGAAATACCGATCATAGGGTTGAGATTACAGACATCTGACCTGGCAAAGGTAGCCCTGGTGATCTATCTTGCAAGAGGGCTGACGGTTTATCAGCATGATCTTAACAACTTCAGGCTTGTAACTATAAGGCTCGTAGCACCAATAGCAATAGTCTGTCTTCTAATAATGTCAGAGAACCTATCGACGGCCCTGATGATCTTTATGATAAGCATGATCATCCTTTTCATTGGCAGGGTTCCGTTTAAATTCCTTTTGGCTTATGCCGGAATGGGGCTGGTTGCTGTTTTGCTCTTTGCCACCTTGCTCATGGTCTTTAAAAAGGATGACAACAGGGTGCAGGTGTGGAAAAATCGTATTGAGACCTATTTCAGCGGAGAAGGAAACAGTGATGCAGACTACCAGTCGAACCAGGCCAAAATTGCCATATCCACGGGCAAGCTATTCGGAAAGCTTCCGGGTGGCAGCACGCAGCGCAACCTGCTGCCGCAGTCGAACTCCGACTTCATCTTCGCGATCATTGTTGAAGAGTATGGGCTGTTCGGAGCCATCATAGTCATACTCAGTTACCTGGCACTGATGTTCCGGGGTATCCAGATAGCGAGGAAGTGCGACTATGCTTTCCCGGCTATCATGGTGCTGGGGCTGACGGTCATGATTGTCTTCCAGGCCTTTCTCAACATGCTGGTTGCCGTAGGCCTCTTCCCGGTGACAGGCCAGACGCTGCCAATGATCAGCTGGGGACGCACCTCGGTCATGGTGATTAGCTTTTCACTGGGAGCCATACTGAGCGTATCACGGGTCATGAATGCACGTGAGGCACGCGAGCAGTTATCAGACATAGAACAGACTGACATCAAGGTTGCATGACCGAGGCAGGAAGAAATATAAAGGTTATCATCAGCGGAGGCGGCACGGGCGGGCACCTCTTCCCGGCCATCGCAATTGCCAATGCGCTGAAGCGTCTTGATACTGAGGTTGATATCCTTTTTGTCGGTGCTTCAGGCCGCATGGAGATGCAGAAGGTGCCAGAGGCAGGATATGCAATAGAAGGGCTGGAGATAGCAGGTTTTGTCAGAAGCATCAGCCTGAAGAATGTAGCCGTATTAGGCAAGCTGTTCAGGAGCATGCTCAAGGCAAAAAAGATCATAAGACGGTTCAATCCTGATGTCGTTGTTGGAGTAGGGGGTTATGCCTCGGGTCCGGTACTGAAGCAGGCCCAGAGAATGGGCATACCAACACTGATACAGGAGCAGAACAGCTATGCCGGAGTGACGAACAAGCTTCTTGCCCGCAAGGCAGGCAGGATATGCGTTGCCTACGAGGGGATGGAGAAATACTTTCCGGCAGATAAGATTCTGCTTACCGGTAATCCGGTGAGGCACCTGTTTAACAATCTGTCAGCACTCAGACGTGAGGCACTGGAACACTTTAGTCTTGATGCCGGAAAGCAGGTAATACTTGTTCTGGGCGGGTCGCTCGGCGCCGGCACAATCAACACTAGTGTCGGCAGCGGCATAGACCTCATTGAGGAGGAGGGGGTACAGATGATATGGCAGACCGGCAGTCATTATTATGACCGGATGCGCGAGATGACCGAGGCGGCACGCGCCGGTTGCGTCAGGGTCGCAGGCTTCATCAACCGCATGGACCTGGCCTATGCCGCCGCCGATATTATCATCTCCCGTGCCGGCGCCGGAACTATCTCCGAGCTGGCCCTGGTGGGCAAACCCGTGATCCTCGTTCCGTCACCCAATGTGGCAGAAGATCACCAGACACACAACGCAATGGCACTGGTGAACAGGGTCGCCGCGCTGCTCGTGACTGATGCCGAGGCACCTTCAATTCTTATGACAACCGCACTGAAACTGGTCAAGGACATGTCAAGACGAACGATACTGTCTGAAAATATAAAAAGAATGGCAATAGGCAACGCAGATGAAATCATTGCACGTGAAGTACTGAACCTGGTAAAGAGATGAAAGGGCTGACGAACATAGAAGGCATTTATTTCCTGGGCATTGGAGGGATAGGCATGAGTGCCCTGGCCCGCTATTTCCTTGAAGGGCGATTTTGTGTCTGCGGCTATGACCGCACAAGGAGTCAGCTCACTGATGCACTGGAGCAGGAGGGATGCCGGATAACCTTTGAAGATGACATCGCATCACTGCCACCACTCTTCGATGACCCCGCTGCTCGCGACAGGGTGATTGTTGTGTATACTCCTGCCATACCTAAAGAAAGCATACTCCTTAACTTCTTTAAGGACAGGGGATATACACTTTATAAGAGGTCTGAGATACTGGGATTCATATCGGAAGAGACTGATGCCATTGCAGTTGCCGGCACACATGGCAAAACGACTGTCAGTACAATGACAGCCCACCTCTTAACAGTATCACACCTGGGGTGCTCGGCCTTCCTGGGAGGTATATCTAAAAACTATAATACCAACCTGCTGCTTTCACAGAGCCGCCTTGCTGTCATGGAGGCCGATGAGTTCGACAGGTCGTTCCTGCGTCTCTCACCGCTGGTTGCAGTTATCACAGCCATCGATCCCGACCATCTTGACATTTACGGAAACGCAGAGGCCATGGTTGAGGCCTACAGCGAATTCTGCCATCGTGTAAGACAAGGAGGCACTATCATTCTGCATGAGGATGTATTGCCGGCTCTCTCCCTGCCGGAAGGCGTTACAGTATACAGTTACGGAACAGGGGAGAAAGCATCATTCAGGATTTCGGATATTGAAAAAGGTGACGGTTACTACAGGTTTGATATTATCACACCCGGTGAGCCTATAAGCAATATCCGGCTGCTCCTTCCGGGCATGGTGAACATTCTCAATGCCACTGCAGCCTCTGCCGCCGCATGGTGTGCCGGTGCTGAGCCGCAGGCGATACGAAATGCACTTCTCCATTACCAGGGAGTGCAGCGCAGGTTTGATGTTAGGTTCGGTAGCCCGCAGATGACATATATTGATGACTATGCACATCACCCACAGGAGATAAACGCGCTTATCAGCGCCGTGCGCGATTTCTACCCCGGCAAAAAAGTGACAGCTATCTTCCAGCCACACCTGTACAGCCGTACCCGTGATTTTGCCGACGGATTTGCATCTGCTCTTGACAGGATTGACAATGTAATGTTGCTGACCCTTTATCCGGCGAGGGAGAATCCCATCCCGGGCGTGTCATCTTCGATGATAGCCGGATTAATGAAAAACAAAAATGTGAAGACCATAACCAGGGAGGAGTTGCTTCCTGCACTTGAAAATATAGACGAAGGCCTGCTTCTTACAATAGGTGCCGGTGACATTGACCGGTTTGTTGAACCGATTACTGCAATGCTGAAGAGACGTTATTCATGAGCCTGCTGATGAAAATAGTGACAGTATGTATCGGAGTATTTATACTCTTCACGCCTCTGTACCTTGGGCACAAGAGCAGTGACTCGGTATGCACGGGACTGGAGATCACCATAGCTGACTCGGCAAGGCACCGGTTCGTCACTGAAGCTGACATTATGAATCTTGTCAGGTCAACAGGGATTAGGGTTACCGGCATGCGAAGAAACGAAATACCCCTTGCTGCCATCGAGGAGAAGGTCAGGACTTTCAAGGAACTAAAGGTAGCCGAGGTTTGGTTTTCCACCGACAGGAAACTGCATATATATGGAAACCAGCGTGAACCTGTAATGAGAGTAGTGGCTTCATACGGGGGTGATTTCTTTATAGACCGGGAGGGAGTAATAATGCGACGGCATAACCTTTATACACCTCACCTCCATATAGTTGAAGTCGATATGCTGTTCAGCCCCGATCAGATGACTGGGATGAACATATATGATTCTGACAAAACAGAAAATCTTGTTCGCGCCTTTGAACTGGTGAAGTTTATAACAGGTGACAGCTTCTGGGACTCAATGATTGATCACATAAGCATTTCACGCAGTGGCAGGGTGACTATGATACCCAGGGTAGGTAACCATATTATTGAATTAGGGAAGGCAGAGGACTACCAGGAGAAGTTTAATAACCTGCTGGTCTTCTACAGCGAAGCAATGCCCAAAGCCGGATGGGACAGGTACAAGAGAGTGAATATTGAATACAAAGGGCAGGTGGTCTGCCAGAGAAGATGAAAGTTGAACAACCATATAAATAGATTTTATGAGCAGTAAAGATCAGTTAGTAGCAGCCATTGACATCGGCACGACAAAGATCGTTGCCATCGTTGGGCGCAGTGACGGAAAAGGGGGTATTGAGATACTCGGACTGAGCAACACACCATCAACAGGGGTTAAGCGTGGAGTGGTGCTTAACATCGAAGAGACTGTCAAGGCCATCAGGACTACAGTTGATGACCTTGAAGAGAGGACCGGAATGGTACTCACAGATGTCTTCGTTGGAATTGCCGGCAGGCACATAAAGAGCAAGATGGCACGCGGGTACATCTCACGGGACTCTCATGAGAACGAGATCGACCAGAGAGATATCCGCCGTCTGACGGCAGACATGTATAAGCTGCCGATTGATGTCGGGGAGGAGATAATACATGTTATCCCCCAGACATACATTGTCGACAATGAGTCAGGCATCAATAACCCTGTCGGCATGTGCGGCAAACGTCTTGAAGCAAACTTCCACATTGTTATCGGGCAGATAGCGTCAGCCCGCAACATAGAACGATGCATCAACAAGGCAGACATGGAACTGGTGAGCCTCGTGCTTGAACCCCTGGCATCATCGGAAGCCGTCCTGACTGACGAAGAGAGGGAGGCAGGTGTGGTTCTTGTAGATATAGGAGGCGGAACGACAGATGTCGCCATCTATTATGATAATGTAATCAGGCACACAGCCGTGATACCATTCGGCGGCAACATGGTCACAGCTGATATCAGGGAGGGTTGCTCTATTCTCCAGAGGCATGCAGAAGACCTGAAGATCAAATTCGGGTATGCCATAGGTGACATAGCACCTGAGAACAAGGTGGTCTCTATTCCAGGTATTGCCGGACGTGAACCCAAAGAGATATCGTTCAAAAACCTGGCATATATTATCCAGAGTCGCATGGAGGAGATTCTCGATGCTGTCAATTTCGAGATTCAGAATTCAGGATTTGCCGAAAGACTTACAGCCGGTGTTGTAATCACAGGCGGAGGAGCAATGCTCAAGAACCTCCCTCAGCTTGTCAAGTATAAGACCGCCATGGATGTTCGCCTGGGACTGCCCAATGTTCATCTTTCAGGAAAGGCCAGGGACGAAATAAATCAACCGATGTACGCCACAAGCGTCGGACTCATCATGAAAGGGCTTGAGTTTCTCGAGGAGAACGGGAAGACACTTCGCTTCGGAGACAGGAAGCGCGAACAGGCAGATCAGCAGCCACACATTAACAGACACCTCAGGGAGGAAAAGGTTGAGGTTGAGGTTGAGGCTGAGAGAGCAGTGCATGAGCAGCAAGATGAGCAGATCATCGAGAAGGGCTCTCTCAATATAGGTGAAAAGCTTAAGAACATATGGGGTAAGATAATTGAGGCGACAGATGAACGTCTCGATGATAACCCCATCAAATAACCTAAAACGGAAGATATATGTCAGAAGATCTGATGAATTTTGACCTGCCTGTTGAGCGGTCATCGATTATAAAGGTGCTGGGCATAGGCGGAGGCGGCAGTAATGCTGTTAACCATATGTTTCGCCTGGGTATCAGAGACGTGAATTTCATCGTCTGCAACACTGACCAGCAGGCACTTGAGAAGAGTCCTGTGCCAGTCAAGGTACAGATAGGTGAAACCACTACCGAAGGACTGGGTGCCGGCAGCCAGCCTGAGCGAGGCCGTGCTGCAGCCATCGAAAATCTTGACAATGTAATGGAGGCATTATCTGGCAACACAAAGATGGTATTCATTACCGCCGGCATGGGAGGAGGTACCGGAACAGGGGCAACACCAGTGATTGCCAAAGCCTGCAGAGATGCCGGTTATCTGACAGTCGCCGTGGTAACTATTCCCTTCCGGTCAGAGCTAAATCATCGTATTAAGCTGGCTATCAGTGGCATTAATGAGCTAAGGGATAAGGTTGACTCACTCATTGTAATCAATAACGAACGCCTCAGGGAGATCTATGGTGATGAGGGTGTCTCAGCTGCCTTTGCCAGGGCTGATGATGTACTCGCCAATGCTGTTAAGGGCATAGCGGAAATTATTACCTGCACCGGTTATATCAACGTCGACTTTGCCGATGTCGATACCGTGATGAGGAACTCCGGGGTTGCGCTTATGGGTATTGGCACAGCTTCGGGTGAAGACCGTTCAACTCATGCTATCCAGGCTGCATTGACTTCGCCTCTTCTCAGTTCAAATGACATCACAGGTGCCCACAGTATACTGCTCAATATAAAATCGGGAACAGGTGAGAACGAGATAACGATGGATGAGTTAGGTGAACTGACCGATTATGTTTATGAGGCTGTCTCCGACGATGCACTCATTATCAGGGGCCTTTCAACTGATGAGTCACTGGGCGAAGCCATCAGTGTCACCGTGGTAGCCACCGGATTTGAGGCCAGTGCTGATCTTGACGCTTACAAGCCTGAGAAAAGAAGAGAGGTTGTCAGCCTTAATGGACCGCAGCAGCCCTCCCTTACAGAGAGCACGGAAGAAGCTGATTCGCATTATATCGTGCGTTCCTCGCGAACTGTTCACCGTGGCTCCTCCCCGCCCGTTGCAGAGATCAACCAGGGGACTATTGACTTCGACATAGAAGGCGATATAAGCATTAATCCTGCTCCCTCCCGTCCTGCACCCCCACCATCAGACAAGAATGAGGGCACACTCCGCAAGCTGAAGCATATGCAGAATGTGATCAAGAACGAAGGGCTCTCGACACAGTCAATGAGTGACAACATAGAGGATTTTGAGGAGGTTCCGGCGTATGTTCGCAAGAAGATAGCCCTTCATACGGCGAACAAGGCAGCAGGCAGCAAGGTGTCAAAATTTACTCTTAGCCTCGACGAGGATAACCAGCCTGTCATCAGGGAAAACAATGCCTACCTGAATGACAATGTAGACTGATTTTGTTTTTTTGCCATTATATGATTGTTGTTCAACGGTCCGGCTGTCATCTGACAGCCGGACCATTTTTTAACCCTCCCCGTCACTTTCATCAGGGCTGATGTCACTTTTTGAGTAAATTTGTGCCATATGCGCCTGCTCTTAGCACATATTGCACTGATGTCAATCCCGTTTTCACTCCTCGCCCAGGAGGTTGACACGGCTGCCACCAGGATAACAAGGCAGTGGACACTATCATCTGACTTCACAACAGAGATCGCTGTTCCGCTCGATACAGCCTTCTCCCTCAGCAACCGATATCGCATTACTGATAAATATTCGCCGTTCAATGCTTACCCGGGCAATTACGGTCAACCCACATACCAGATCAACTTCTTTGACCGCGACTGGAAGCCTGACAGGTTCCTCTTTTCATATTACCTTCCTTTCATGTATACCCCGTCACGCGCTCTGTTCATAAATACGCAGGTGCCCTTCTCGGAGATATCATGGACCAATGGGGGTGCCCGCCAGAAGTCTGAGCAGACGTTCCGGGTCAGGCATTCACAGAATGTAAACCGTAAGCTGAATTTCGGACTTATATTTGATATTGTCTCTGCCAGGGGGCAGTATGACAACCAGAAGGCAGTTGACAAAACCTTCCTGTTTCATACATCATATAACGGAGACCAGTATACCTCATACTTTACTGCCGGCATTAACAATCATGAAACTGAAGAGAATGGAGGCATTGTCGGTGAAGAGTTTCTGAGTGAATACGAACCGGAAGATGTACCCGTAAAGCTGAACGAAATTAATAATGCTGAGAGTCGTGTGAAGAACAGGCACATTATGCTTGTGCAGAGATATACTCCCGGGGGCAAACGAGATACGGTGACAGGAGAAATGGCCCGCACCGGGCCGTTAAGTCTCTCATATATAGGATCATATGAATGGACCAAGAGAAGGTACTTTGATGAATATCCCCTGTCCGGGTTCTATGATACGGTTCTGATAAGCAGAACATCCTCAGAGGATTCTCTCTCACAAGGGCTCCTTTCGAACACACTTAGGATTGACCTGGCAGCCGGGAGGGAAGGTCGATTCAGGATAGGTACGGGTGCCGGTGTGAGAAGCGAACTGCGTAACTTTATGCAGGTGATGCCAGGAGACACACTCACAAGACCTGACACTGTCACCAGCAAACGGAGTTCGCTCGTTCTTACCGGAAAGGTATTCAATAACATTGGTGACAAGTTCGGATGGATGGCAACAGGTGATCTATGGTTCCAGGGTTACCGGGCAGGTGATTTCACTGTCGACGGACGTATTTACAAAGATTTCAGTCTAAGCAAGGGTACGATAACATGGGATGCAACAGCCAATGTTGCCAGTATTACTCCTTCTTTCTGGTATAATAGCTGGGGATCTAACAACTTCGCATGGCAGAATGATTTCGGAAAGGAGTTCCGGATAACCCTTGGATCATCGATCCTGTGGCCGGAACGGAGAACTGCCATCAGGTTCAACTATGCCATAATTGACAATTTTATGTATATGGGACCTGACACCCTGCCTGCCCAGCTTCAGGGAGGACTATCAGTAGCGTCACTCACACTCTCGAAAGAGTTTGTCTTCTGGAAGATTCACTGGGACAATACTTTCCTCCTTCAACAGAGCAGCAGCGGTGATATTCTGAGTCTCCCGACTGTTACTGGTCGGACAGCCCTCTTCTTCGAACATCTCTTTCTGTTCAAATCAACCGGGGGCGACTTAAATGTTCAGCTGGGTGCTGAGGCAATGGCACACACGCTCTATAACGCCATGGGATATGTGCCAGCGACGGGCAGATATTTTAGCCAGACTACAGCCGAAACAGGAAACTATCCTTTTGTTAATATCTTCCTCAATTTTAAGGTGAAGCGTACCAGAGTTTTTCTTATGTTTGATCATGTGAACTCCGGATCGACCGGGTATGATTACTATCTGATACCTGGTTACCCTCTGAATGTCAGGATGTTCCGGTACGGTATCACCTGGACGTTCTACGATTAAAAAAAATGACTACCTTTGCCGGCTCAACAATTCAGGAAT
>JALOMO010000198.1 GCA_025455395.1 Bacteroidales bacterium | reverse complement strand
TCCCTCAATCCAGCGGCCTGTTGTGTCAAGCACGCCATGCATCCACAGGCCGGCAACAAAAATGTTACCACTGTTTTCATCCACCAGGATGCAGGCATCGCTTACTCCGTTGTACTTCTGCGGAAGTCCGCCCCATTCACCCATATCAAGCGCTATCCTCATCGGCTCCCATGTGTTCCCGCCATCAGTGCTCCGGCTTACCCCTATATCAATATTCCCCTGAAGATCCGTGTTAAAGGTACCGGGCCACCTCTCACGGCGTGCATCATATATCGCCAGAAGGGTCCCGTTTTTAGTCGTGGCCAGTCCCGGTACACGGTAAGTGTGCACATTATCATCCAGGTGCTGACGAACGGCCACACCTATCCGCTGTACAACAGGCTGCCGTCAGCAAAACCTATTTTCAAGCAGGCCCCGTCAACCTTGTGATGAAGATTCGCACCATCCGCAAGCTCATACATCAGCCAGAAATAATTATCCCCGGGAAGAAGCTCCTGGTCACCCATGAGGGTAACCTTTGAAGCAGCAGGCATATCTTCGCCGAACTGAACAGGTCGCCAGTCATCGATAATATCAGGATCAGCATAATGGTCCGGACCAGGGATAAAATCATCCTCATAAACAGGATCGACGATACCACCTGCCTTATTGGCGGGCTTTTCATATTTGACCCATAAAGAGTCCTTACCCATATATAATACTCTTACCGCCTTTATGTCTGACAGATCATCAGTTCCCCCGGTGTTGAATGTGATTGAGGTTACCCTCTGTGGTGAGGCATCAGCCGGCACATTCAGTTTAACCTGCAGTATTGGATTATCGTGCCTGTATTTCAATACCGGAACCTGGTACTGTTTAATGGTCAATTCAACGGCGTTCTTCTGCCCTGAACACGAGTTCAACGCCAGGATGGTCACGATCAGACACAAGCCTGACAGGGCTGAACTGATTGGAATGGTATTGAATCTTTGCATAATTCTTATCCTTTTTACTACTATTTAAATTAACCCATTTGCATCATTAAAATGCCATCGCTTCCCTCTCATCTGATCCACAAAAAATGGCAACTGTAGCAGTTTATTCAGCAGATAGAAAACACTGCATTAAAATCGGTTTTCCTAAAAGCCAGCCGGGCAACCCGGCTGGCTTATCCCTAACCTAATCAGAGCGTGTGCGAATTGTCGGTAGATTAATATCATTTCATAATCATGCACGTACAACCATCACATCCGCTTCTTCTCCTGCAAACCTTTTAAAAGGCCTTGTGCACCCTGCACTCCAGACATCTTGCACACACAATAAATCAGTGAACGCAGTGTGTTTAGTACCCGGGGGTCTGAGTGATCTTTGTGCTATTTCTGCTTATAACATCCACATTGACAGGAAACAATAAAATATTACCCTGTTTATCGGTTTCCCGTCCGATGAGAGTCGTAATTATCTCAAACGCTTTTCCGAACCTTATGATATCAAACCAGGATTTGCCTTCAGCCACAAATTCCTGTAGTCGCTCTGCAAGTATCACTGAATCAGCCTGTTCTTTAGTAAGTGTAAGAGGATAGTAGTTGTCAACCTTATAGGCTCTTTTGGCAACAATGTTAAGATTTGTAATGGCGGCATCTTTATTATCGAGCGCATTTTCAATTTCCGCTTTAAACATATATGCTTCTGCCATCCGGTAAATTCTTATATCATCATAGAACACCCTGGTACCTGAAATCACTGAGCCGATATACTTATTGATCCATTTGATTGGACTTCCGCCGCCGGATGGTACCACGCTTTTCCAACTGACAGCAGTTCTCTGGTCAACGCTTTCAGGTTTCAGGTAACGATTGATGAAGTCATTTGAAAGGATGAACCACTGCGACATGCCGTGGTTGGGTATAGTAGCACGCAGGGATGTTGGCACAGTATTGACATTATTGATAAAATTGAATCCATACTGGCCCTTGTCCCTTGCCGTTGGTTTGTATTCTTCCACTTGATCAAAGTAGATTGAAAAGATAATCTCTTTGCTATTATCCTGAAGGAATGCATTTCCAAAGGTACTCTCAAGAATAAAACTGCTCAGAAGGACATCGTCAATAGCAGTGCGTGCCGTGGTAAGTGCTGCAGCTCCCTCACCAGCTCTTTTTGCCAGCCAAAGGTATATCTCAGTTTTCAGCATATTGGCTGCATCTTTGCTGGCCATCCATGGGGTCACGCCCGGAGTTCTTTTTGGCAGATTGGTAACTGCCTTCTCAATATCTTCCTTGACCAGGGCATATACATCCGCTACAGGCATGCGGGAATTATATAGCTCCTGGGTGACCGATTCAAACCCTTCGGTCACAATCGGGACGTCGCCCCAAATCTGGGCAAGTTTGAAATATGCATAAGCTCTGCAAAAATATGCGTGTCCTAAAACTTCATTCTTATAAGTTTCGTTATCAAAGGAAATCCCCGGCACATGTTTCAGAATCAGATTACAATCATTTATAAGGGTGTACAAATTTGCCCAGTTTGTCCATGCCATTGTGGCATCCAGGTTATTCGCGTATACATTGTTAATTGAGCCAGCTCCTCCCGAGGTTCCATTGGTGTAAAATCCGGTTCTCAACTCACCCCAATAGAGTATTCGATCTCCATCGTTAAGTGTAAATCGTAACTGATTATACATACCATAAAGTGCTCCTTTGGCGTCATTCTGGGTCTGCCAGAATGAAGCGGAAGTGATAGAACTTACCGGGGAAAGCTCAAGCCGTTCCTCACATGCATAATTTGACATTAATGCGGTGAAAATTATCAGGTTAATTATTAGCCTTTTCATGATTCCTATAGTTTTTATTTATAAGCCGATATTTACACCAAATGCCACGGTCCGGAAAGCCGGATATTTCCCGTCCTGGTGCCCTAGCCTGCCACCCAACATATCAGGAGAATAGCCTTTGAATTTTGTAAAATAGTAGAGATTGTTTCCAGCAATGAATGCTTTCAGGTTTTTAATCCCTATTTTGCTGAGCAATTTACTCGGGATATTATACCCTAGTGTTATTTCCCTGATACACAGAAAATCCGCCCTGGTAGAGGAATAATCAGAGTTTCTCGTCCGGTTGTTTTGTTCGGAGGCATCATGAAACAGAACTCTGGGTTCATTGGTTATTGCAGCATCACCTGGCTGCTTCCATGCCCGTAACACATCCGTAGTCTGTATCATGGATCTTCCCACTGCATTGCCATTCAATGCTGCCCTATGGGCGTCATTGATGGTGTGCCCGATGGCAAAATCAAGAAATACTTTAAGCTCCATTCCTTTGAAGCCAAGAATATTTGTCAATCCACCGGTGGTATGCGGGGTTTCATATCCAATAACAAACTGATCATAATCATTAATTCTTCCATCGGCATAGTTTTCGAGCCACTCAAAGTCACCCGGGAACTTTCTCCCAATTACACCGGTTTGAGTAACCGGATCCCATCCTGCGGCTCGTTCGTCAATTAGAGCGTTGCTTGCCTGTGAAGCATCGTCAATGAGATAATCAACCTTGTAACCGATAACCTGGCCCATCTTTTCGCCTTCAGCATATCCTCCAACCCCCTTGCCATCCGGGAATACTG